>CALGUT010000133.1 GCA_937920335.1 uncultured Opitutales bacterium | reverse complement strand
ATAGGATTCCAGGGAGGGTTAACGGGATCATTGTTCCGGGAGTTCGCGTTCACGCTAACCGGTGCAGTACTCATATCCGGTTTTGTGGCGTTGACCTTATCTCCGGTTATGGCCGCAGGGTTGCTTAAGCCCAGCTCTGAAGACCGCTGGCTAAAACGAAAGATCAACCGTGGTTTCGATAAGCTGGGAAGAACCTATTTAAGAATATTGGAGGCGACCTTGGCTTCGAGGCCATTTGTATACGTGTTCTGGATTGTATTAACGATCTTTACGGCCGGAATGTTCAAGATGGTGCCCAAAGAGCTAGCACCGACTGAAGACATCGGAATCATATTCGGAATCCTCGATACACCCTCCAATTCTACGATTGAGCAAACCGTAATTTCAGCTGCAGAAGTAAACCGTATCTGGTTGAGCTTTCCTGAAACTGATTTCACATTCCAGCAATCACCACTTCCGACAGCAGGAATTGGGGGTATGATACTTAAGCCTTGGAATGAAAGGGAGCGCTCCTCGTTTGAGCTGTATCCGGAAGTCCAACAACAGATGGGCACCATTCCGGGCGTAAAAGTATTATCCCTGCTTCCGAGTTCTCTACCAGGCGCAAGTAGGTTTCCCGTCGAATTGGTGATCGCATCTACGGCGGAGACTGAAGTTATTCTGGGATTTGCCCAACAACTGGCTCGGTTAGCTGCCCAAAGTGGGAAATTTGCGTTCCCGCCTATCATTGACGTTAAATACGATAAGCCTCAGGCGGAGATCGTATTCGATAGAGACAAAGTTGCATCCTTGGGCCTGAACCTGGCAGATGTGGGAAATGATCTCTCGGCTATGTTTGGAGGAAACTTCGTGAATCGTTTCAATATTGACGGTAGAGGCTACAAGGTAATTCCTCAAATCAAGCGTGAAGATCGGCTAACTACGGACCAACTCTTGTCTATCTATGTCACAGGACCTGGAGGTGATCTTATACCCCTAAGCTCGATTGCTACTATTGAACACAAGACGGTTCCACGATCACTGAACCGTTTCCAGCAGTTCAATGCAGTGAAAATTAGCGGTGTTGCGATCACTCCCCTGGATGATGCTTTGAAGTTTTTTGAAGACGAAGCAGCCAAGCTATTGCCACCGGGTTATGTCGTAGACTATACCGGAGAATCGAGGCAGCTCAGGAATGAAGGTGATTCATTCGCGGGAGCGTTCGGCCTAGCAGTCGTATTGATATTTTTGGTACTCGCAGCGCAATTTAATAGTTTCCGGGATCCCTTTATTATTCTTCTTGGGTCAGTTCCTTTAGCGATGTTCGGGGCCGTGATATTTATGTTCCTAAAAATGCCCAATCCCAACCTCTCATTTTGGACGGATAGTTGGACTACTACGATGAACATCTATTCGCAAGTTGGTTTGATTACCTTGGTCGGGATCGTTTCAAAAAACGGAATCCTGATCGTGGAGTTTGCCAATGAGCTTCAACGGTCTGGCTTGAACAAGTTGGAGTCTGTCAAGGAAGCAGCCCTTACACGACTGCGCCCGGTTTTGATGACAAGCACGGCAACTGTATTTGGACACCTTCCACTAACGCTCGTATCCGGCGCTGGTGCCGAAGCTCGAAACAGTATCGGCTTGGTCTTGGTTGGCGGCATGGCGATTGGGACGTTTTTCACACTCATAATTATACCCAGTGTCTATATGTTGATTGCTAAGGATCTCGGCGGCACAGTAAGCGATGCTTCCGCACTCGAAGAAGAGGAGGCAATCCTATGATGAAACTAAGTGAAAGTGGTAACATACGCACCGCAAATACGTGGATTCTCTTCTTCATCGGCATACTCTTTACGTCATCGCTAGTCGGAAGGGTATCCGTAGCAGTTCCTGATAACCTGGATCTCCCCGGAGCGATTACGTATGCACTCGAAAATAATTATTCGATCCTTCAGGCAAAACAACGGATCCGGGAACAAGAAGGTCTAATCGTAGAAATTCGCTCACAAGCGCTTCCAAGCGCTTCGATCGACGCCAGTTACATTCAGCGTGATCCTGGCCTTATTGAAACCTTTGGAGGATTTCCTACCAATGAGGAGATTTGGGGATTGGCCCTGAATGTGAGGCAAGCGCTCTATAAGGGTGGGGGTGTTAGTGCGGCTTTGAAAGCACAGAGCCTTCTTGAAGAAGCGGTCCTATACGACTTAAAAGCCAGCATCAACTTGGCGGTCCAGGATGTAAGTACTCGGTTTTATAACGTTCTATTAGCTCGGGAGAGTATCGATGTGCAGGAGCAAAATGTTGAGCTTCTGCAGGCCCAACTACAAGATGCAACTAATCGATACGAAGCAGGAGCTGTTTCTCAGTTTGAAGTTCTTCGTGCTGAAGTTGCGCTCGCCAATGGCCAGCCGGATCTCATTCGGGCCAAAAACGGATTTCGAATCGCTATTGAAGAGCTGCGGCAATCACTTGGATACTCGGGAGGGCCTGAGGATGTTAATGAATATCCGAATTTCCTGGGATCTTTGGATTACGAACCCATCAATATATCCCTCGTTCAAGCCCTTGAAATCGCCAAGATAAACCGGCCTGAATTACAACAATTGGAGTTGGTGGTTCAAGCGAGGGAACAAGGAATTGTTATTGAGCGTTCCAATCGATTGCCAGACGTTGATCTGGTTGGATCGTATGAATTTAACCGGTCGCTCGCCTCAAACAGTTTTAGCAATGCTTTGAATGGTTGGACAATCGGCGTTCAATCAAGCTGGGCAATCTTCGACGGTAAATCGACCCAGGGGAGAGTGGTCCAGGCAATGTCTCAACTCGAACAGGCTAGGCTTGATCTAGGAGAAACCAACTTGGACGTAGAAGTCGAGGTTCGTAGAGCGATCAATGATCTTCAGGAAGCAGCGGAGTTATCGCAGGCATCGGTAATAGTAATTGATCAGGCGGTAGAATCGCTTCGTTTAGCGAATGAGCTTTACGGTGCCGGCCGAGGAACTCAGTTGGATGTAAGGCAATCTCAGGTGGACTTGACTCAATCGCGTCTCAATCAACTTGAGGCTTTCCATAGTTATAAAATCGCGTCAGCCGCTCTATCTAAGGCACTGGGCAATGCGATTCCCTACGCGCAGTCCGAGGAATAGCGGAAAACCTTTTATCGATTCAAATACTTCAAATGAACCTGGGCGACCATGCCCATATAGTTGTCCATAGCATAGGTGGTGGCGGCTAGTTCGATATGCTGTGTAGCAAGTTTTTTGTCATTCAGTGCTTCAAAATAAAGACCCAAATAGAGATGAGCGTAGCAAAGTTGTTGGCGCCTGTAGCGAGAGCCATTCTCGGCCGCATCGAGGACATCCTCTACGGTGCCAGTTCCAGCGAATAATTTCCAAATTTCACCCATCGGAACCCGACTATCGAAGCCAATCGGAATCAGTGCTTCACGGGCCGCCTCGATACCGTCGACTCTGGTTTTACAGATGAAGTGCCATGCTGCGTTTTCTACATCCTGATTATTTACGGTCTGGTGTAGCTCAAATTGATCAACACCTTTCTGGAATTCTCCTGCATAATAATAGGCAATCCCGCGTTGCCAATGACGAGCCTCCAATCGTGGGTCTAGTGCAATTGCTGCGTCGAAGTCTTCGATCGCTGATTCGAAACGACTCTCGGAAAAATGTTCAATGCCACGACGTTGATAGGCTCCAACAGAATCAAGCGAATCTTGCTTTCCATGAAGGGTTGAAACGAAAGCTATCCATGTAAGACACCAAATAGCCCAAGAGTTAGAGAGCCTCATTCGATGATTCATTTGCTGACTGGAATTTCATCGACTCCGCCAGTCATCTTACTCGCGTTGGCTCCTTGGGGTGCTTTTGGCCAGGGTGTTTCACCTGGTGCCCAAGACTGTGGTTGGCTGGCTCGAATCGCATCTACATGCGCGACTAACCAATCTGGGACGTTCTCGTTTTCTCCTTTACCGTAAACGTAAGGTAACGGTGGATCCATTAGAAATGGTTTTTCTCCAAGCGGAGGTCGCTGGTTTCCGACCGCGGTCACACGAGTCTTTAGTGTTTCTACCAAGCTTGGATGATAAGCCGAAATATCATTCTGCTCATACGGATCCTCAATAATATTGAAAAGCTGTTCGCCCATGAGTTTGAAATTTCCCCTCCGAATGGTCGGTAGCCTGACGCTTCCCGAAACATCAAAGACAATTTCACTACGACGGCTTTCTTCTCCCTCAAACAGCATTTCAGTCATATCGATCGCATCAATAGCTCCACTCAAATTGAGTGAAGCTTCTCCGATAGAAATAAACGTTCGATACCAATCTGCGACAAACATCATGCCAGAATTGGTTGCACCTGCTTTCGTATGGCCGGGCCATCTAACAATCGCGGGCGAGCGGACTCCACCTTCAAAGGTTGTGTTTTTGGTACCCCGATACGGAGCGCTTAATTCTTCCAGAACAGGGCCATTATCGTTTGTGAAAACAAGAAGCGTGTTTTCTTCCAAGCCGGTTTCACGTAGGGCAGCGACAATCTGGCCAACTCCATCGTCCAACGCTTTTAACATAGCATCCCGAGGATCGAGGTGCTTATAACGGTCTGGAACATTGAGCGGGCCGTGCACAGCATTGTAGGCGACATACATAAAGAGTGGGATTCCCTGTTTAGCCTGATTCGCACGGTCTTTTATTAGCTTAACCGCTTCATCCGTAAATAGGTCAGTCGCATAACCTGCCTCTTGCACGGGTTTCTGATTCCTGTGCCAATCATACACAGCGAAGGTAGCAGGGGCGTTGTGAACGATAGACTTATTGTAGTAGTCGATTCCCCAGGCGTAGTGACCATATTGGTGCATGAAACCTTGGCCCATCGGAAGGTGCTCTGGCAACCACTCTCCAGCATGCCATTTGCCAATAATGGAAGTGAAGTATCCTGCATCTCTCAATGCTTCTGCTATTGTCCATTCATTTGTGTCCAGCCCGTGAATACGGCGAGTTGGCTCGCCCCTTTCATTGTGAGCGAGCGTTAACCCCAGTTTAGCCAAATAGCTGGGTTTTCCAAAGTCTTCCGACCTCCAATCGCTCCATGTTCTAAACGCATATTTTCCAGTAAGAAATGCCGCCCGAGTGGGCGCACACACGGAATGGGTATAATACTGGGTTAGACGCATCCCCTCACTCGCCAGTTTATCAATATGAGGAGTCAGTTCTATGTTACCTCCATTAAAGCCGGGTTGTGCCCAGCCCATGTCGTCGGACATGATGAAGACGATATTGGGTCGACCTGAAGAGGCCGTTGAGAGCAAACCGAAGCAGAGGCTTGCGATAAGATTGAGAAACAGCCTTATGAATAATGAAACCGAAGAGGTAAGTCGCATAGGAGTAGAACGAATTAGAAACTATCTGTATCTCAAACTCGTCTATCGATTACGATCTCATAATTAGCACTGAAAATGTGGAGCATGGGACTTTAAGGGTTCATCGCTCCAACTCTCGAAGAGCGCGATTCCGATATCATCCATTTGCTCTTCGGATAGAGGAAATTCGGGGAAATAGAACAGACCCGCAGGTAAGTCTTTAGGATTGATTACGTTAACAGGGCCTCTTCCTTTGCGGTTCACCTTCCAGCCCGGTAACAGCAGGATAGGGTAGACCGGAATGGACTGACCAAGTTTCTGTTTTAACAGCTTTGAAAGCAGTGATGCGTTACGTTGAACCGATTTAATGCCAGATGTATCCTGCAAGGATGGAAAATCCAACATCAGCCCATCAAAGTTTACTTCACCGACGTCTGTTCCTTTAGGAGTCGGATACATCTTCGTATCAAGGCAGTAGACTCCACTGTCATTAACTAACACATGATCGATTTTCTCATTCCCAATCTCGATATCATGATAGACCTGATACCCCATCAAAGTGAGAGGCTGCAATAACTGAGACACAAACACTTCTCCGCGGTAACCAAACTGATAGGCCTGTAGCTCTTTTAAGAGGCGCCAAAGCTGAAACCCAAGGAGCGCGATAACTCCAGTCTCAACTCCGAATAGCAGGATGAAGGTCCATTCGTTAGCACTACTATTTTCAAATAATAGATAAAAAACACCCGCATGAGCGATCGTTGGAAACGCAAGAAACACAATCTTGTCAGTTACTTTTTCATGCACCCGTTCCATTTTCATGAATAAACTATGGCCCGGCAATCGAATGGGCATATCTCGGTCGATAGGATCTTTGGCAATCGCCCGGCTTTGCTGGATCTTCTTAAAGAAGATATACCCGGCGATAATACCAGGCCCGATTAATGCGATCGTTAAGATCAACTGAGGCGTAATCGTCATAATCTAGTGCGTAAAGACACTTACGCTTAGACGAACCAGAGATCTCAAACTCTCGGTATTATGAGCTAACCATTCTCAGATATTTAACAAAGCCTGAGGATTATCCACCAGACCTGCACTCGTATCCTTTCGTCCAAAGGCTTTTTACTTGATTTCTTAAACGATCTTCTTTGGACGGACTTTATTTACTGTCTTCAGGCAAAGGACCAAGAACGAAGGTAAGAAAACCAGGGTGACAAATGTCGAAAACAATAGGCCAAAAAGGACGATAGCTCCAACTCCCCGATACAGCTCTGTGCCAGCACCCGGAAAAAGAACCAGCGGTGCAATCCCGAATACGGTGGTGGTTGTAGACATCAGGATAGGACGGATTCTTGCTAGAGTTGCATCGCGAACTGAGTCAGAGATTTCCTCATCGTTTCTTAATCGATCAATTGTTCCACTGACAATGAGTATCGGATTATTGACTACAGTTCCCAGTAGTATCAGGAATCCGAGCATCGTTATCATGTCAAACGGTTGCTGGATATTGGCCAGTCCTAGGAGGCCCATAAAGGCACCACCAAAATTTAACAGCCAAAGTCCGCCAATCCCTCCAGCGATTCCAATGGGGACGGTCGTTAAGATGATCCACGAAAAGCCCCAATGAGAAAAGACAGCACTTAACAGCAAATAGGAGAGAATAAGCGCGATCAAAAAGTTCCCCAACAATGCCTCCTTGGTTTTCTGCAGTTGATCACCAGCACCGGTGACATCAACAACAGCTCCCTGATGGATTACCCCTTGCTCTCGAAGATAATCTACAATCTCAGTTCGAACAATATCTACGGCATCCTCAAGTGCTACAGACTTTGGAGGAATGATGTTTAAGGTGACAGTACGCTCTCCGTTTAATCGTCGAATAGAATCG
Organism: uncultured Opitutales bacterium; assembly: GCA_937920335.1. Taxonomy (GTDB): domain Bacteria; phylum Verrucomicrobiota; class Verrucomicrobiia; order Opitutales; family UBA2995; genus UBA2995. The sequence continues at coordinate 2,109 of CALGUT010000133.1, read as the reverse complement.
GTATCCACTTTTTCAACCAGTTGAGCGACGGAATCTACAGAGACCACTCCACCAACTGGAGCGAAAATAGGAAGGTTACCCAAGGCATCAATGCCAGACACTTCCCCCTGCCCACTGTAGAGGAATACATCGATGCGTCTTCCATCCAAAATAAACTCATCTACATAAGCTCCGTCTGTTAATGCTCTTACCGTAAACCCGAAACTGTTGTTCGTGAAACCCAATTCAGCGGCACGATCCCAATTAGGACGGATTTCAACCATAGGTTGCTGAAGACTTAAGGCGGATGGAGTCGAGTTTACCGATGGCTCGTCAAACACTTCAAACGCCCGACGATAAGCAGCTTCAGCCACTTTATATATTTCACCAAGGTCTGCACCGCCGACATCCAAGTTCACACTGCGGGACCCGCCATCGTTGCTCGAAATAATCGAGCCCCGACTATTGAAATTACGAATCCCGGGAAACTGTTTGAAGTATTTGGCAAATACGTCGCGCAACTCATCTATCCGAGAGGGATCGTAAGTTTCCGCAACGATCGTAGTCCTCTGATTCCCGATGATCATTAGCATCCGCGTTATAGGTGGGATCGACTTATCCAGTGAATCATTTTCCAAGGCTCCATTTTTTACGAAATAGGGGCTGAAGTAATCGTTAGCCTGACGTCCAATTGATTCCATCGTTTCGAGGTTATATCCCGGTGGAGCCAGCAAGCGGCAGAATATCTTGGCTTCCTCTCCCTCCGGCAAGTATTCGGCGGAAGGAGTTAGAAACGCTATGATGGCAGCGCTTAAACCCAACGCCGCTACCACACCAATCAAAGCGCTCTTGGTTGAAGTCACGAGTTTCTGTATGAACGCTTCAAATATATCGTCGATTCCGTAGTCGTCGGCCCCCTCTTTTGCGGTTCTACCCAGTTTCTTAAAATAGATACTGGCTGTAGGAATGATTGCGATGGCTACCAGCATCGACGCCAAAATTGAACCGGAAATGGCAATGGATATATCTGAAAAAAGCTGACCTGCCTCTTCTTTTATCAACCAAACGGGGGCGAATACGATAATGGTGGTCATCGTTGAAGCCAGGACTGACGTCCACACCTCTCTAACACCAGCTAGTGCAGCATAGGTTCTACTGAGTCCCAGGCGTCGCTGCCTTTCGATACTTTCCAATACGACAATTGCGTTATCAACTGTCATCCCGATCGCAAACGCGACCCCGGCTAGCGATATTACGTTGATAGTTCTACCTGCAGCCATCAGTCCTATGAAGCCAGCAATCGTGCACATTGGAATTCCAGCGACACACAACAGTGTCCCAGAAAACGATCGTAGAAAAAGCCAGAGAACAACCGTAGCGGCAATCGCTCCAGCAATCAGATTACGCCAGACGTTTTTGATAGATGCCTCTACGTATCGAACATCATCGCTTGTTTTATAGAGCTCAAGTCCTACCGGGGCGAGAACATCCTCGTTGATCTCCTCTACGACTTCCATAACTTTATTGCGTATATCGATCACGTTGGAACCCGTTTCTCGAGACACCGACGCGAGAATACTGGGTTTACCATCCTGATAGGCGAGGGTCTGAGCCTCATACAAACCGAGCTCGACATCTGCAACGTCTCCTAATCGAGTAACCGAATCTCCAGTTCGACGCAGGATAATGGATGCAAGTTCCTCCGGGGTCTGTAGACGACCGATCGTTCGAACCAGATAAAGCCGTTTACCGCTAGTGATATCGCCCGCGGAAATATCACGGTTACGATCTCTAATCGCATCTCGAACTTGCTGCATCGTTATGCCCACGGATGCCAGTCGAGAGAGATCGACATTGATCCGGATTTGCTGCTCCGGTGCTCCTTGTATCCGAACGTTTGATACTCCTGGGACGCGTTCCATGCGTGGTTTTACGCGCTCGACTACGAAATCGAACATTTTTAATACATCCTCAGGTGTTCTTTCTCCAGACGTATCCGAAATGGCAAAAAAGATGAAAGAGTTGGATGAGAAGGAACTCGCGATAACTCTGGGCTCATCAACATTTTCTGGGTAGCTCTGCACCTGACTGAGCGCATTAAGCACGCGAATCAGGGCATCATTAACGTCA
>CALGUT010000132.1 GCA_937920335.1 uncultured Opitutales bacterium | reverse complement strand
TTCCGAACTCGCCCGCGTTCACTCCGATCCGAATGCCTTCTCGATTCAACGTCTCGATGGTTTCCTCAAAGGCTCCAGATGGCACGATAACTACCGCCCCACTCTTCGTCATTGGCACCGTGAACCGGGCCGCTAGGGAGCGATCTGATCGAACCGTGACCCCGCTCATAGCCACATCGAATTTACCAGCTTCGAGGTCAGCCAATAGATTGGTCCATTTAAAGATTATAAACTCCAACTCCAAGCCGTGGTCCGCCGCGAACTGTTGCGCCAAAGCGATATCGAACCCCGCTAATCCCCCTGAATCATAATAACTAAAAGGAGCGTAGTCGCCGCTCGTCCCTACTTTTAGTTTCGATTTATAGGCTTCCTTATTACCACCGCAACCCATCACCCAAACTGATACTAGCAGAAAAACGAAGCATTTTGCTGATCGAAGTATTCGGTCCATCCCTACCGACTGTGCATTCCAACGCGGAAAAGCAAAGCGCGAAAATTGCTCACATTACCCTTTTCAACCCAATCGCTACTTCCTACTCTAACAACCTACTCACTTCCCACATGACCTACACCCAAATATGTCCCCGTTGCAAACAACCAAATCGATGCGGATATTCAGAAACCCCGGAAATTAAAGGCTGCTGGTGCACACAACTGACTATCCCAGATGCATTGCGAACTTTGATGGAGAAGAAATGGGGTAATACCAGCTGTCTTTGCAGAAAGTGCCTGACCGACCTGATAAAGGAGTTCGATGAAAAATGAGTCTTTCCCTTTCTCATGATCATAGCCTAGCTTAACGTTCATGTTCAGATCTTCATTCCATAAGTCCTTAGGATTTCTCGCCTTTCTTTGCTTACCGTTCGTTTCACAGGCAAAACTTAATGTGCTGTTCATCATGACCGATGATCTCAATTGTAACATCGGTGCTTACGGACATCCCCTGGTCAAGACGCCTAACATCGACCGCCTCGCAAGCGAGGGCCGGTTATTTGAGAATGCATTCTGTAACTTCCCCCTGTGTGGACCTTCCAGAGCCAGCTTCATGACGGGACTCTACCCCGAGCAGAACGGGGTCACCGTTTTACGACGCCTCTTTCGCAACTACGTGCCGGATGCCGTCACCATGTCGCAACATTTCATGAAAAACGGCTACACCGCGACCCGCGTGGGAAAAATCTACCACTATGACAATCCAAGGGGCGTAGGTACCGATGGGCATGATGACCCCGCGTCCTGGCAAACCCGCATCAATCCGCGAGGTCGCGATAAAGAGGAAGAAGACAAGATATTTTCACTCCGGCCGGGATCCTTCGGGGCTACATTGAGCTGGCTGGCAGCCGAAGGAACCGATGAGGAACAAACCGACGGCATGGTAGCAACCCAATCGATTGAACTGCTTAAGCGCTATGCGAAAAACGAAACACCATTCTTCCTCGCCGTAGGATTTTATAAACCGCACACACCCTACGTGGCACCCAAGAAATATTTCGATCTCTACGACCCGGCCGATATCGAAGTCCCAAAGATTCCCGAGGGTTATCTCGAGTCCATTCCAGAGCCCGCAAAAAAGACAGTCACGGCCTTCAAAGATCAAATCGATCTTCCTGAGGACACCGCCCGCAAGGCCATTCACGCATACTATGCAACCATCTCGTTTATGGATGCCCAGATCGGCCGGGTCCTGAAATCGCTCGACGCGCTCGGCTTACGCGACAATACCATCGTGCTCTTCAGCTCGGATCATGGATACCATATGGGTGAACACGGCCACTACCAGAAACAAACGCTCTTCGAAGATGCCGATCGAGTACCGTTGATTCTCTCCGTTCCCGGCATAAAAAATCCCGGTACTCCAACCGCATCCTTTGCCGAGATGATCGACTTCTATAAAACCCTCAGCGATCTTGCTGAACTGGCACCTCCTCCTGGATACGTTCAAGGAAATAGCTTGAAACCCATCCTGGAAGATCCCACTGCGCGTGTCCGTGATGACGCCTTCACACAAATCGCCAACGGCTACACGCTGCGAACCCGTCAATTCCGCTACTCACGTTGGAATATCGAAGACCCTGATAAGCGGGAGCTGTATAATCGTATCAAGGATCCCGAGGAAATGATCAACCTTGCCAAAAATCCTACTTATCAACAAATTATCGCGACCCTAGACGCACGATTGAACGAGCGCATAGCCGAAGCCACGACTCACCCCGAAGGACTCACCTTCATCCCACCCGCTCCTGACGACCGAGGTATCCAGAAGCAATACGATTAAGAGCACACAGGAAATCTGACTAACGGATTCACCAACACCACTGAGACATAGTAATCGCTCTGTATATCAAGGTGGAGCAAATGATGGTTGATATACCATGCACCTACTGTTTTCTGATGACTAGAAGGCAAAATCATCGAGGTATGCAAACTCACAAAACCAAGTCTCCGTTGTCGGTATGGCAGGGTATTGGTAGCCTGGAATTACGGTATTTCCCTTTATCACTTTCATCCGAGATCGACCTGAATCGACTAATAGCCAGATCGTTAAATTACGTTGGGAACGTTACTTCTCCTGAACTGAAAGTCTAAAAAAGCAGAGTTGAAAGCCCTCTGGTCCAGACGCCTCCATTATTTGGTATTCCCCTGATTGTCCCTTACTGACAGACTCAACTCGATTCCAGATCTCCAGGTCTTTACTCACTTCAACCGTATACAACAATGTATCGCGATCGCTCGGAATCAAGTAACGGTATTTGGTGGGTACTCCGTCGCTAATGATCGCCGGTAACCCTGGATTAAATCCATCAGTGGGAGGTATATTGTTTTTGAAAGGGTCTAGGTTGAGAGCAAACGCCATTAGATTCGTGATACCATCCTGATTGGCATCTGCGCCGTTGGCTCCATTACCACTATCAAATAGCAAA
>CALGUT010000131.1 GCA_937920335.1 uncultured Opitutales bacterium | reverse complement strand
AAGACGAGCAGATTCCTCGTAATCTGATCCCGCTCAAAGAAGATCCAGAAGGAGCTGCCCTACAACAATGCAGACTTCTCGTTGCCTGCGAAGGTGACCGGATAATCGGGTTCTCAGGCTCGCGCGAAGCCTACCTGGGGTGGCTCTATCTCGATCCTGATTACACAGGGCGTGGAATAGCAAAGCAGCTCCTGAAAGAATCGTTGAAATACACCGGGCCTCGCACCTGGACAGTCACACGAGCGACGAACAAAAGGGCGCAGGCTCTCTACGAAAGCGAAGGGTTCGCTGTCAGGGATTCATTCGTATCTGACGACGACGGGTACCCATGTGAGGTATTCAAGATGGCTCGCAAATCAGTGAACTAGTCAATGGGATTGGCTTTGACGCCCATCACTCCACCCAAAGGTCTTCTTCCCCGTATGCCTGTGTAAGGAGTCACTCCGTTCGCGCCAGATCCGATGATCATGGTAGCAGCGTCGTTCGAATCAAGCTTACCACCTACAAAAATGCCCGCATCGCGCGCGATTGTATTCATTCCCAGGTCATCAATCTTGTCGTAAACAATTAGCCACATGATTTTTTTAATCGGATCAACTCCAAGAAACGTGCGGGCATCCAGATCAGCGCTATGATTCATGGCTTCCAGCCGTAATTCACCTTCCATTACGCTGATACTTTGAACGCCTATTCCCCATTTTAGCTGTTTGAGGAACTCTTTTTTTGGAGGTTTCTGTCTGTCATACAGAAAGTTCTCATTGGCGTCCCAACCAAACATATAGGAGTGGTTGTGAATATGGCTAACGTTTCCGTCCCAAACGAGCGTCTCAAGTGCATCAACCTGCCGAAAGGGAATGCTTTTATACCATTCGCCAGGCACATACCTGGCCGAATTCATCATTATTGATAAATCATGCCTCCACACCAGATAGTCAGCCGGAAGTAATGTGAAATGTTTGCGCATAGTTGCGCGCGGATAAAATGGCCTAAAAAATAATTCGACTCCCGGAACGTCCCAATGAATCTCGGCAATCATAGCCTTACCTTCACCAAATTGCTCCGGAATATTTAAGGTTGATAGGTACACACCTTCGAAGATTTGTTTGCGCCACATCTCTTTGGGCCTGAGCAGTATATAAAACACAATGTACAACACTGCACCAGCGACTACCCCTAGTAAGACCAGGGAAATCAGCACATTCCTGATGCGCCGCCGACCGCGCCTACGCCACCGTCGTCGACTCATGCGAAAAGATCCATTTGCTCTGGTGATGGCGGCTCATTTTCAAAAGGCAATGCAGGTATATCAATCTCGAGCCCAGCATTCGCTAAAAGCTGTTGGAATCGCCTCCCCAAATGGGGCGCCTGAAGGTCATCTGGCATATGGGTAAAGAAGTAGGGTTCCTTACCTTGGTCAAGCCAGCGCATGACGGGTTCCACCCATTCTTGAAGATAACGTTCGGTGAGTTCCATGTCTGGGTGTCCTACAAAGCGAACAAACGGCCGAGATCCGGTTGCGTTCTTTGCGACAGGCAATTGAGGCTTTCTACGCTGCGCACCCTCCGTATGCTCATCCTCTGCTCCACCCGCAAACAAGGCCCGGGTATCGAAGATGACTCGGTCTACCTTTAAATCTGATAACGCTTCATTAAACGCTATCTCGTCTGATTTACCTGAGAAGAAATGAGGATTTCGAACCTCGACGGCGAGCTTATGATCTTTCGGTAACCGCTTCAAAAAGGTCAGTAGATTCTCTAGATGGCGCGGTTCGAAATGAGCCGGAAGCTGCAGAAAAAAGGGTCCTATATGATCTGCTAAGGGCTCAACACGTGTCATAAACTCTAGCGTTTCCTTCTCCGCGTTGTTCAAAAGCAAATCATGACTAACCACCCTCGGAAATTTAAAACAGAACTCAAATCCAGACGGTGCTTCCTGGCACCACCGATGAATCGTTTCCACAGATGGAAGACCGTAGAACGAAGAGTTTCCTTCAACAGTCTTAAACACACTCCCATACTGAGGCAGATAATCTCCACGCTTTGCATCCGATGTGAAAAAGTTGCCTACCCAGGGAGCATGTGCCCATACAGGACATCCCAC
>CALGUT010000130.1 GCA_937920335.1 uncultured Opitutales bacterium | reverse complement strand
CTTTTTAAATGCCTTGGTGACCCGAGCCGCTTGGTGTGCGCGGAATCCCAAGGACCTGAGCGCGGCTTCCCCCATTTCGGCTGCGCTGCCAGCATGTTGATGAATCGTGAAATCTACTTCTGTTGCCATTAGGTCATACAGGTGAGGCCTTGTGAGTGCGCGGGCCATGATCTTTAAGTTTGGAAAGTGCTTTCTTACCGTTTCGATCAGCGTCTTTGTCTTCTCTTTTTCATCAAGGGCAATGATGAGGATCTTGGCTTCATGTGCTCCAGCAGATTCCAACAGATCATGTCTACATACGTCCCCGTAAAATGCTTTAATTCCTACGCGCCTGAGAAACTCGATATGATCAGGATCACTGTCGATGACCGTGACCTCGATTTTTTGCGAACGCAGAAGACGACCTACATAGTTTCCAAAACGACCGAACCCCGCGAGGATCACTGGTGCATCCTCTTCCATGGCGTCGGGCTCTCTTGTCTCTGTTTCGCGGGTTCCTATTCGTGGTCGAAGGAACCGTTCTTCGAATATAAATATGAGGGGTGTAAGCGCCATAGTCAGGGCTACGCTGGCAATCAGTATCTGAGCGAGCTCGGTGCCAAGAACACCCTCTGCAACTCCAAAGCCCAACAATACGAATGCAAATTCACCGCCTTGCGCTAAGGCCAGTGAGAAAAGCATGCGTTGGTCGAGGATCAGTTTTCCGAGGCCACCTAGTGCGAATAGGATGGCTGCTTTTATCGTTATGAGTCCTAGAACCAATCCGGCTATGACGACTGGTTTGCTGGCAATCAGCGAGAAGTCAATGGAGGCTCCAACTGATATAAAGAACACCCCCAGTAAAAGCCCCTTGAAGGGTTCGATATCAGATTCCAGCTCATGACGGTATTCGCTGTCTGCCAAGACCACACCTGCTAGAAAAGTTCCGAGGGCGGGAGAAACCCCAAGTGTGCTCATGACCAAGGCAATTCCGATAACCAAAAGAAGCGCCAAAGCCACGAATACTTCTCGGACGTGGGTTCGGGCCACAATCCCAAGTACAGGCTGAAAGATATACCGGCCAGCAACGATAATCATGATAACTGCACCAATGACGAGAAGCGTCACGATCCAACCGGGTTGATGGGCCAGCCAATCCTGTATAGGACCTGCTTCGGCTCCTTGGTGACCATCGTCTCCATTCGTAATCTGTAGGGTCGCTAACAAAGGAAACAGAGCCAGCATCGGGATGACCGCGATGTCCTGAAATAGCAGCACAGAGAACACGCCTTGCCCTCCGGAGGTTTTCGTAAGTCCCTTTTCCTGCAGCGACTGTAGCACAATGGCTGTTGAAGAGAGTGCGAGGGACATGCCCACCGCGAGCGCTACTTGCCAGGTCAAGCCGCATGCGATTCCGATGCCTGCAATGACAGCCATCGTTACTACCACCTGCGATCCGCCAAGTCCCAAGATAGGACCCCGTAGGCGCCAGAGAAGGGATGGTTTGAGTTCAAGGCCGACGAGGAAGAGCATCATGATCACCCCGAATTCTGCAAAATGCATGACATCTGCTCCCTCTTCTCCCACAAGGCGCAGACAGAATGGACCGATGACAATACCCGCTACCAAATAACCAAGAACGGAGCTAAGGCCAAAGCGCTTGGCGATCGGCACACTGATGACCGCTGCCAGGAGATATACGCAGACTGAGATAAATAGGGATTCGTAAGCCATGGTAAATCAGCCTTCCAGTAGTTGACGATAAGTGGTCACTGCTTTGTCCAGTTCTGTTTGGGTGAAGTGAAGTGCTCCGAAGAAAACGACGGGTTTGTTGTAGCGCATTCCGCAGAGTCCAGCCGTTCTTTCCTGGGGTCTGAGGAACTCTTCAATCGTGTAAACGTTGTGCCCTTGTGGGCAATAGGCTTCCTCAGATCCGCCCGTGGTGATGACCGAGGTTACCTGTTTCCCGGCCAGTGCATTTCCGCCTCGGCCGTAGGCCCAGCCGTATTCCAGAGCGATATCGAACCATTCTTTCATGAGGGCTGGAACCGAGTACCAGTAGAGTGGGTGGTGCCAGATAATATGATCATGCTCGAGCAATAAGCCCTTTTCCCGCTCGAG
>CALGUT010000129.1 GCA_937920335.1 uncultured Opitutales bacterium | reverse complement strand
TACCGGTGCAAAAGATTTATGGAGTAGGTCCGAAGTCGGCCGCTCGCCTGCAGTCCCTTGGGTTTCAAAACTGTGGGCAGTTACAGGCTTTGGAACACACCGCATTGGTTCGTCACTTCGGCCCCACCTGGGGCACTGAAATGTATCGCCTGTGCCGAGGGCAGGATGACCGGCCGGTGCAGGCGTCACGTCTCCGCAAATCTATGAGTAACGAGCGCACGTTCTTCGAAGACCTGCCATCTCTGGATAGCTGTTTGGATGAACTGCCGGAACTGATCGACGAGCTGATTCAGGATCTCGAAAAACGGGAACTCATGGACCGCGTGCATAAGGTGTTCGTGAAGCTCAAGTTCTCCGATTTTAAATCGACGACCAAAGAACGCGTGAGCAATAAAGTTTCCCGAGAGCTGTTAGTGCCACTCGTCGAAGAGGCGTTTGAAAGAAATCCAGGAGCTGTTCGATTGATTGGGGTCGGTGTGCGCTTCGAGGACCCGGCTAAGTGGGACAAACGTCAGCTCGAACTGTTTGAAGGGTAGACTCGGGGCGGCTATTAATGAATGGTGTAACGGTTTCGCTGGTGTGCTGGTGCTGGCTTCCCTGTTTTACCAGTTATTCAAGTTTCCAAATTTTGTCTTTGAGGTGAACGGCAAAAGTGTCACACCATCGGAGATGGATTTATTTGTGATTGGACAGCGTTGCCTCACTGAACCGGAACCTGAACTGGGTCTCGGCATAATTACCAGTGTTGATCGCTATCAGATAGGTGTGGACTTCCCGACGAGTGGGGAAAAACGCATTTATGCGGTGGGTGCTCCCGTGCTGAAACGGGTGCAGTTTCGGGTGGGTGAGACGGTTGAGACCCGAGATGAAAAGCAACTTACGATCGAAATAGTGGAAGAAGTTGAAGGGCTTCTGTTCTATGAAGGTGAGGGTCTCCGAATCCGGGAAGACGAAATCTCAGATATCACGAATTTCAGCTTGCCGCAGGATCGCCTGATGAAAGGCAAAATTGATTCAGGTGAGGTATACGATTTACGTTACCGCACGTTGCAAGCACAGCTTAAGTCGAGGCAATCACCGGTTCGGGGTTATCTGGGAGGACGGGTTGATTTGATTCCTCACCAAATCTATATCTTAAACGAGGTGGCTACCCGGCAGATTCCCCGCGTGTTACTGGCCGATGAGGTTGGCTTGGGAAAAACGATCGAGGCCTGTTTGATCATTCAGCGACTCCTTGCCGTGGGTAAGGTGAGCCGTGCATTGATACTTGTACCGGAATCTTTAGTACATCAATGGTTTGTAGAACTACTACGCCGGTTCAATCTTTGGTTTAGCATTTTTGATGAGGAGCGTTGTCGGTCGGTTGAACAAGGTGAACCTGGTGCTAATCCGTTTCTCGATGAGCAGTTAGTCCTCTGTAGTGTATCGTTTCTAACCGACAACGAAGTGCGCCGCCAGCAGGCTATCGAGGGTGAATGGGATATGGTGGTGGTTGATGAGGCTCATCATTTGGAGTGGTCACCGGATGAAGCCAGTGGAGATTATACCCTCGTAGAGGAACTGGCACTCCGGTCGCCCGGGTTGTTACTTCTGACTGCAACTCCTACTCAGTTGGGTTTACAGGGTCACTTCGCCCGACTCCGACTACTAGATCCGGATCGTTATGATGATTTTGATAGTTTCTTGGAGGAGGCCGACGATTTTGGGGTCATAGCCGAGATCGCAGGTAAGGTGATTGACGATGAAAAGCTGAATGCTGCGGATAAGAATGCGCTGAAGCGTATTTTTGATAAGAATCCTGAAGGATTGGAGAATCACTTGGATGCGCTCGGATCAGGAACGGAAGGGGCCAAGGACGGTTTATTGAACGCGCTGTTAGACGAGCACGGAACCGGTCGGGTCATGTTTCGCAATACGCGGTCCAATATGACGGGGTTCCCCAAGCGGAAGTTCGTCCCTGAGCAAATTGAAGTTGATAACAAAACGCTGTTGAATCGTATACGGCGGGAATTGGAAGCCGAAGAGAATGAACACGAGGACGATATTCGTTATTCGTTTAAGGAGGATCCTCGGATCGACTGGCTCGCAAATTTCCTCAAGGCCAATAAGGATCAGAAGCTGTTGCTCATTTGTAAGTCACAACGAAAAGTACTGGCGATCGAGGCAGCGCTGCAGGAGAAGATCAGTGCCAAGGTTGGGTTATTTCATGAAGGATTGCCCCTGGTAAAGCGCGACCGGAATGCGGCTTGGTTTGCTGAAAAGGAAGGGGCTCAACTACTCATTTGTTCCGAGATCGGAAGTGAGGGAAGAAACTTTCAGTTTGCTCACCACCTGGTATTATTTGACCTACCTTTGAATCCGGGATTGCTCGAGCAACGGATCGGGCGATTAGACCGTATTGGTCAAACGGAGACGATCCAGGTTCACATACCGTATGTAAAGGGAAGTTGTCAGGAGTTTATTGCTCAATGGTATCACCGAGGGCTCAATTCAATAGAAACATCGCTGCATGGAGGCACGGAATTTCAGGACCGTTTCAAGGAACGTCTGCTGGACCTGGCGTTGAAATTCGATGCAGCGAGCCTGATCGTGCCGGAAAACCCCTGGCATGCGTTTATCGATGAGACCGAAGTATTTCGCAAGGAGCTGCAGGAAAAACTTCGGAAAGGCCGAGATCGACTACTCGAGCTAAATTCTTTCGACAAAGATGAAGCAAGTGAAGTTATAGAGCGCATTCGCGAGGTGGACTCAGATCCTGAATTTAAGGAAATCCTGGGGGACATTTTCGATCATTATGGTGTGCGTATGGTGGAGCACGAAGTAGGGGACATCTTTTTGGATGTGTCCCATGCCTACATCGAAGCTTATCCCTCGATTCCTCAGGAGGGTTTGATGGCTACGTTTGATCGGTCACGGGCAATCGTGCGTGAAGATATGGCGTTCATATCGCCCGATCATCCGGTGTATTGGGATTCTATGGATTTACTGGTGAATTCCAAAACGGGTACTACTTCTCTGGGTCTAATAGAGGCAGATTCACCCAACATTCTGGTCGAAGCGATTTTTATATGCGAAGCGGTAGCTCAATCCAAGTGGCACGTCGAGCAATACCTTGCGCCGACGCCGATACGGATATTGGTCGACATTCGTGGAAACGATTTGAGCGATGAACGCACGCAGGAAGAAATTTCGAAGGAAGCAGAGGATGGCAACATTTACCGATTTCTCGAGATGCCTGGCTTCAACGATAGCATACTGAAGAGTATGATCGAGGGAGCCACAGAGCTTGCTGAGTCCGAGGGAAATGCCCTCAAGACCAAAGCCGGGAAGAACGCCCATACGCTACTTAGCGCTGCTTATCAACGCTTGATCGATCTGAGAAAAATCAACGACCACGTTCGTTTGGATGAAATCGAGCATGCCCGCAAGCAACTGCGTAAAACGCTCAACGCTATCGCTCACGCTCGACTGCGCCTCGATTCGGTCCGTTTGATTGTCGAAGGTGAAACAGAAGCGTTGCTGTAATTCGTTGTGTGCACCGTGATGGCCGCGGCCCTTCGGTTGTTTCCGGGTTATTCGACCCGAATCATATGCCATTCGCGGAGGTGACCGTCAGCATGATGATTATCTCTAAAGACAAGCCGGTCTGCGTCGACTTCAAACTCTGTGATGATGAGCTTTCCTTCAAAGTACTCTGACAGCGCGTAGCGGGTAGTCCGATGAATCTTTCCATCGATGATCTCATACTCCATGAACCCACCTCCGGCGGGTAACTGTGATAAAATCTCTTCATGAGACATGAGCGCGAAGTTGTTTTCGACGACGGGTCGCTCGTCTTTACCTCCCACCGTCATGATATGCTCGGAGCTGATCATGTAGTGAATGTTTCCAGGATCTGACTCGGTTGTTTCTGTCAGGTCAATGATCTTGGTGACTTTCCACACACCTTCGATCTCCGAGGGATTGTCTTGTGCCGGTTTACAGCCAACTATGATGAGGCAGGCGGCGATCATAGAACGCAAAGCAGTTGAGTGTCTCATGTGTCGAGATTACCAGAGTGTAGCCTCCAGGGTCGAGGTACTAAATCTTCGAAGAAAGCCTGGATATGGTCTGCAAGCCCGTTCTGAGTCCAAACCATTGAGCGCTTTGAAGGAGTTTAAATGATT
>CALGUT010000128.1 GCA_937920335.1 uncultured Opitutales bacterium | reverse complement strand
TGTCTCCTTTAATGAAATCGATCAGTTTGACCCAGTCTTCTGTAAGGAAGTATAGCTGAGCCACTTGCTTTTTTAGTACTTCAGTTTGAAGGCCGTCTTTAGGAAGGCTATCGACCCAGGTTAACGCTAATGAATACAGTTCATTCTGTATCAAAAAGACTAGGGTAGTAGCCTGATCTTCCGCAGGTGAAATTTCAGATTCCAGAAAACGAGTTACCTTACCTTCAAATGCAGGTTCTTCGATCACTTTTGATGCCTGTAGGATGAGTAATTGATCTTGGGTACTCAGCGAGTCAGTCTTTTCTAGTTGGTTGATATATTTGGCTACTAGCACTAGATTATTCTCTTGTAGAGCGTTGGTAAGGAGTGCTCGTAAGGCGGGAATCCGGCTTGTTTCAATAGACGAGAGTTCCGTCAGAGTGTCTTTGGCATCGAGAACTTTCAAAGGATCTTTAGATTTTTGGAGCCGTAGTGTTGAGAGACTGTAGAGTAGCTTCTGGTCGCTTGGATTCGATTTTAGCAGTTCCTCAAGGTAGTGCTCAGCGAGCTCCGAGTCATTCAGCCCGAGTGCGAGACTGTATCCTAGTTGGAGGTATTCATCGGTATCTTTTGAAGAAGTAGGATAGTTACCGAAAGTGGATTGAGCTTTGTCGAGATCTCCTATTCTGATCATGAAGAGTATATACTTCAAGAAATACTCTGAATTTTCTGGGTCCATCTCAGTAAGCTTGCTCAGGTATGCGGGGACATACTGAAAGTGTTCTGGAGATTTTTCTACGGTTGTGAGAGCTATTTTATATGATTCGAGGTCATCCGGATTCTTTAGAATAGCTTTCTGGATTTTCAAAAATGCGTTCCTGTAATTCTCACTCTCAATTAGAGCTAATGCTTCCTTTTTGTAAGTTTGGGCTTGGTGGAGTTTCACTCCAGGCCAAACCAGGAATCTGCCCAAGAGCGCGGTGACCAAGAAAATGACTAAAAGTAGAGGTATAAAAACCGCAGGATGAAATACGATTCTCTTTATGTTCTTAGGCATCGTTCGGAATGATGATAGTTGAGAGGGTTTTATTTAGTTCGAGTATAGCTTCTTCTAAGGTTGTCGGGCCAAGAACAGATACACCGAGGATTTTTTGACCTAAATTGCGTTTACCATCTATGACTGTATCAATTCGTTCTTTTCTGGAAAGTGGTTCTATTTCCAAGGGGCTACTTGTTGGTGAAGTCTTTTCCTCCCAGACACCGTGAAACACGTAGAAATATGTCTCTCTTTCTTTGAAAAGGTAAGTTCTGAAGTCGAAGGGAACGCCATTCGAAACCACCGTGTTGATGCCCAGATATGATTCTAGGTTGTATCCAGCTGCGGGATAGCAAACTTCGGGAGTATGAGCGGAGACCAGTTTTCTCGAAACTCGTTTAGGCTCCCATTCAAGTAAATAGATTCTCCATTGGTTTCCAGATGGCCCTTCCCAGGATGCTGCGTTTCCTGAATTGAATTTCAGAATCGTTTTGGTGATTTCTGAAAACTCATCTTCTTGATAGAATGGGGCATTGGATGGGAATTGTACGCTAAAGTTCTGGGATTGGATAAGCTCCTGTTCACGGACCTTATAATAGTATTCAGTCGTGGCTTCGCCGATCATAACGATGATTAAGAAGCAGACAGTAATTTTGGTAAAGGCGGCTGTAGGTTTCAGTTGAGCAAGCCAGATCTTTGTGTCTTGGACTACCTCGATTTCTGAATCCTCCTTCATCGAATACCAATACGCTGTACTCCATAATCCCGCTAAACTTATAAACAGTACTCCATAGCCCAATGGGTCGTGCCAGCTTTCTAGTGCATCTAGACCTTCGGTTGCGCCGATGTAAGTAAGAACAATAGTCCTTGTAGAGTTGAAGAGAAACGAAACGAAGAATCCGAGTAGAAGCAATGAGACACGATCTCGGATGCGGATTCGGTAAAACTCGCCCAAGAATAATGACATCATTAGTGAAGTCTGCAGGGATCTAATACCGCTGCACGCCTCTTCAACTCCTATAAGCTGACCTCCAATCTCAATGATATTTCCTCTCGCAATTGCTTCCATTGACCCGAGAGATATTACCTTAGCGGTTATCAACGCATTGATTTCCATTAAGTTTTGCAGAATGAGATTTTCGAAAAACACGGGCCATGGGACCGAAGAGAAGATAAAGAGTATCGGGAACCCGAAATGGGTAAGCCAAGGCCTGCCTCCGAGTTGTGCGATAGCGCATAGTGTGATCGCAATACAGAAGATGGAGATGAACCAGTTTAGTAGAATCCAGTCAAAGTTGGCTTCTTGAACTATTCTGAATGGGATATAGACTATCAAAAAAGCGATGCAGATCGCGAAGGAGAGCTTTTTGAATGATGGCCTTGTTGCTGGCGCCGGTGCATCAGCAATTCGTTCGTAGAATAGATAAGCTGCCAATGGAATGACCCACCATCCGTACTGGTAGAGTGGATTAACCGACCACTCCATTCCAAGTTGTCTTACGGCCAAGCCCCACAGGACTAGTAGTCCGATGACGAAGGTGGAGTTGCGACTTGTCATGTTTCGAGATTGTATTGGGATCGCGGTGATTTCCGATAAAATTTATACGATATACATCGTCTTCCTGCTCTCAAGATGGGCCTATTTCGATTCAAGTTCAGCTAGCTCCTTTTTCTATTAAACTGAACTCAATTTCCTGAAGCCGTTCTCCTAAATGATCTAGAGAGCAGTTACTTGGAACTTGGCTGTTCTTGCTCCATTGACTGATTGCACCCGGATTATTTACGCAAAACTCGAGTGCTTTTTTGATTTCCAAGGCGTTAACATGCTCGAGCTGGTAGCCATTCTCTTTGTGTTTTACTAGCTCAGCGCAGTTTTTCGAAATCATGAGCGGCAATGCTTTACTGAGTGCCTCCAACTGTGTGATTGCGAAACCATCTGAAAGGGTCGGTAATATAAATATATCTGCATCTGCGTAGAACTGTTCGGCTACACTCCGAGGTACTGCTCCATGAAACGATACGGGTAGATGCTTGTACTTTTCTGGAATGGACAGGTAATTGGGACCTACAAAATCCACTTCTATGGGAAAGCCTTTTAGTGATTCTAAGGCATCGAGCAGAATGTGGACTCCTTTTCTAATGTTGATTTGGCCAAGAAATAGAACGCGGAGAGGGCGCTGTTTATCGAAAGCTTTCGGATAGTTTCGATTGGTTTTGATATTCGTTTGATCTGTGTAGGCTAGTGGAACCACTTTGATTTTATGTTCCGAGATCCCTTGCTTTAGAAGTGCGTCCTTTGACCATTGGGAATTAACCATGATCGCGTCTGCTACGACCATCTCAGATTTCCAAGTGTTCCAGTATTCAGACGGGGCTCTTTTCTGAAAGGATTCGAATTCCGGACAACTCGCCTCTTCATCTGCGACAAGATCCTCCTCGAGTTTTCCTGGATCGATTTGACCTATGACAATCTTCCACCCTCGATTTTTGAGGAATTGTGCAAGCTCCAATGCAGTATAGGAATAGGAAAAAAATATACCGGGCTCCAAATCATTGATCACCGATGTTACTTTTTTCAGCATCTGGTTCTGATACCATTGATTGCGTTTTAGGATAGCTTCCCACTCAGTAGACTTGGTGAGTCTATCCATCATCTGGTAGATGATACGACTTGTTCCGAGTTGTATAATGCTCGCTGAAGCAAGCTCGGGGTGTTCGCGCTCTCCCATTTTCTTTAGAGAGCCTATCGGTGCTTTCTTTAGGTAAGGATACTTTTGCCCCCAAAAATCAGTGAGAAAATATGTGAGTTTCCCGTTTTTGTGCAGGACCCTCGGAATGGTGTAGTGCTCACGAGAGCCTAGTTGGCTACAAATCCAATGCATCCCTTAGGTCCATCGGCGGGATTTAGGCTCACAAGGATCGCCTCCGCAGATCATACCTTGTGGTAGGCTTTTGAATACTTTCGAACCTGCGATAACAACGCAATCGACTCCTAGCGTCACGTTAGGGGCAACAATTGACTGTGCTCCTAGCCATGCTCCATCTCCGATATCGATTGGACCATTTCTGTATTCGAAAGTTGGTGACCTGAAGTTGTGATTTCCTCCGCATAGCATGGTTCTTTGAGATAGGCAGGCGTGTTTTCCAACCG
>CALGUT010000127.1 GCA_937920335.1 uncultured Opitutales bacterium | reverse complement strand
GTCGACGCGTTGCTGTCCGAGAACCCGTTTGTAAAATACCACAATAACGAACGCGGGTATGTCAGTTGTCGGGTGAATTCCAAAGAGTGGAGGTCTGATTATCGAACTGTGCCGTATGTAACTCGTCCCGGTGCTCCCGTAAATACGAGGGCGAGTTTTGTTGTCGAGTCAGGGAGACCTTTTCTAAACCGAATATAGGCGTATCGGGCAATTATCGAGATGATTGGAAGGGTCTTTTTATCATTGTCGCCGGATCAAATGCACTCAGAGTTTTAAGAACCATGAGATTTCTTTTATTCATACTTTTGGCAGTCGCCAGTCAGTCGCTAAGCGGCGTTGGCTTGAATTTTAAGTTTGAGGATAAGAAGCCTGCAAAAGAGGAAGCGCGACCCAAGGTGAATATCTCGGATCCGTATTTAATCGAAAACGCCAAACGCCCTGAGGTAAAGGTGATGCCGAGTGGGTTACAGATCGAGATGTTCGATGAAGGCTATGGACGTATGGCTAATAGGACCGATACGGTTGTGATAAATTACAATGGTTATCTTACTGACGGCACTCTTTTCGACAGTTCTTACAAACGGAATATGCCCGCGACATTCCCGGTGAGCGGTGTCGTTCCAGGATTTGCCGAAGCGCTCATGAACATTCGTCTGGGTGGGAAAGCCAAAGTCTACATTCCCAGTTACCTTGGCTATGGCTCAAAAGGTTCGGGGCAGGCGGTTCCTCCCAATGCCACCATCATCTTCGAGATCGAAGTGTTGGATGTGGAGGAATGAGCGGGGCTTGCGTAGTAGTATTTACGGCCCAGAAAGGGCGGAAATTCACCAAAGACTTTCTCGCTCCTACGGCTTTATAATACTTCCATCCGGTTTACGGGTTTGTCCCCAGAAGTAGTCGAAGGACGTGTCGCCGCGCCAAGGAAACTTCTTAGCGAGCTCTTCATCAACTTCGATACCCCAACCGGGGGCTTCGTTAGCGTAGCAATAACCGTTTTCAATTTTTAGGCATCCTTGGAATATGTCCTGAGCTGGCTGGTTGAAAATATGTTGTTCCTGAACACCGAAGTTTTGGCAAACGAGATCCAGAGCAATACCCGCGGCGTGACCGATGGGTGAGTTGTCTCCGGGACCGTGCCAGGCGGTGCGAACGCCGAAGGGTTCACAAAAGTTGGACAGTCGGTGAGCGGGGAGTAGGCCTCCGATTTGGGAGATATGCACGCGGATGTAGTCGATGTATTGTTCCTTAACGATCTCCATCCACTCGTTCGGGTTGTTAAACAGTTCGCCCATAGCGATGGGAACGGTGGTGTGTTGCCGAAGCGTTTCGAAGAAATTAACACCCTCGGGTGGCAGCGGATCTTCCCAGAAGAAGAGTTCGTGCGGTTCTAACGCCTTGCCGAGGTAAAGCGCTTGTGAATTGGAAATGCGTTCATGGGTGTCATGTAGCAGGTTGACCTCAAAACCGAGTTTATCTCGCAGGTGATCGAACAGTTTTGGAATGGTGCGGACGTAGACCTGGGGTTCGAAAAGACTGGTTTCAGGGGGAAGGTTGGGATGCTTTTTCGGGTCAAAGTTTCCAGAGCCGTAAGTTCCGCCTTTGCGTGCGTTGAACTGTGCCCTTACGTTGCGGTAACCTTTCTCCATCCAACTCCGAACGCTGTCTTCCACTTCTTTAAAGGTGCTGCCGCCGGCGTGTGCATAAAGGTCCGCCGCGAACCGGGCTTTGCCACCAAGCAGTTGATAAACAGGCATGTTGGCCCGTTTGCCTTTTATATCCCAGAGCGCCATTTCGACGCCGCTGATAGCATTATTGAGGACGGGTCCGTTGCGCCAATAACTACTTGTATACATCGCCTGCCAGAGATCGGTTATATCATCAGGGTTCTTACCGATCAGGAAAGGTTTCAGATACTCTTCGACTGCGGTTTTTACGACGAGTGCCCGCTGGTTAAATGTAGCGCAACCCCAGCCGTAGAGCCCTGGATCACTCGTTTCGATTTTGACGACGACGAGCCTGACTCGTTCTGGAGACGTCATTACCACCTTGACGTTGGTGATTTTGATTTTCTCGTACCGGGGTCTACCTGCGTGTGCGGATGCGTTGGCCTTGGCAGTTCCAGCAGCGGTGAGTGCGGCTATGCTGGCGGATTTCAGGAAGTTTCTTCGCTTCATAGATGGAGTAGGCTAATTGAACGTCTTTGTAATCATCTGGTGCGGCGTGTGTGAGTCAATTTTCTTAGTTGTACTGCTAGCGATGCGTAAATGTATTCCCCTAAGTGTGACGGCATTGTGGGGGCGTAATGGCTCTACCGTAAATGTAAGTGGATGGGGTAGGGAAATCGCGTCCGATTCTGCCGAACCGAGTGTATAACGATATTGTAGTTTAGGAGGATTGATTTTCGCCAGGGTATCCTTAGTCTTTCAGTCTTTCTCCCGTATAATAGTCGCTCATAAACTACCCTATGTTTTCTCCAAAGTACTTTTATTACTATGTTTGTTGGGCGCTTTTTGTCGCTCTGGTTTCTCTTCCTGCGCTATCAGGTCGGGCTCAACGTGATCAAAGGCCTTTATCTCCTCCAACTTATGCGAACGTATCCTACGGCGATCATGAAAATCAGGTGATTGATTTCTGGCGCGCCGATATCCCGGGTAAAGGCCCTTTGGTTGTGTATATCCATGGAGGCGGTTTTACGGGAGGCTCGAAAGATTCTATTGGCGCGGTCCGGGTGGAGCGACTGCTCGGCTTGGGCATCCACGTGGCTGCCGTTGAATATCGTTTTCTGAAGCACGCAAAACTTCCGGCTGCCCACGACGATGCCGTTCGAGCCATTCAATTTATTCGATCCAAGTCCAGCGAGTGGGGGATAGACAGGGAGCGGATCGGTGCCTTTGGCGGATCTGCCGGCGCGCAGTTGGTGGCTTATTTGGCCTGGAGAGACGACCTGGCGGATCCGGATAGCGAAGATCCGATTGCACGCGAATCGACCCGCCTCGCTGCGGTGGCTCCACTGCACGGTCAGGCATCGATGGATCTGGATTGGTGGATCGAAAATATTCCCGGTTACGATCAGCCGCACAATCCGATTTCGGACTATATAGATATGGATGGCGTGGCCCTCGAGGCAATGAAGCGAGAGCTCTCGATCATGAATCACATTAGTTCAGATGATCCTCCGGTCTTTATGACTTATCGTATGAAGCCGGACGACCGAATCCCCGAAAGAAATGCGGAGGGTTGGAAGATTCACCATGTGAACTTTGGAATCGCCATGGAAGAGCGGCTGCAAAAAGCGGGTGTAGAGGTAACCCTGAAGTATCCGGGCCCCCAAACCCGCTATGACAACGAGATTGATTTTTTCGTAGATAAGCTTGTTTGGCAGGATGACCGAGAAAGCTATGCGGATTATGAGGGTACGACTTTCGAGGGCTCAAATGGGCAAGAACTGCATTATCAATTATTGAAACCTAGAAATTATAATCCCAAGAAGCGCTATCCGCTGGTGGTGTTCCTGCACGGAAGTGGGGGACGTGGTCCGGCGAATATGCGTAACCTGTTGGATGCGACGGTCCCAGGGCAGATTGCTTCAGAAGCGGTTTATGGAAAGCACAATGCTTTTTATCTCGTTCCGCAGTGCTCGGTCCCCAATTCTTGGGCGCAGGGAGCCTGGATGAGTCAACGCTCAACGACGCGCCCGAGTGTTCAGGACACGTTGTACGAGCTTATTGACGAGACGATCGGAAAACACACTATCGATCAACGACGCCTCTACATAACAGGATTATCCATGGGTGGATTCGGCACCTTTAGTGCGGTGTCGGCGCGTCCCGATTTCTGGGCAGCAGCCGTTCCGGTTTGTGGTGGTTGGGGAACGGATGAAGCAGAGCGATTTATAGATACACCGATGCGTTTATTTCATGGCGATGAAGACAAAGCCGTGGACGTTCAGTATTCACGGGATATGTATGCGGCTATCAAAGCGGCCGGTGGTGATGTCGAATACACGGAATACCCCGGTGTTGGACACAATTCCTGGTTGAATGCATACTGGGAGGACTCGATGTGGCAGTGGATGTTTAAACAGAAACGCTAGGATCCAAGGTGGGGCTCCGTCCGAGGTTTCTTAAAATTTGCTTTCCTTGTGGGTCATTGGCCTTCTACCCTCACTCCCATGAAAATCGCTATCCTGATTACTCTTCTCTCGTTGTTCCTGAGCCTCGTTTCCCTGAGAGCGGCTGCCGACCGTCCGAATATAGTATTCATCTTTACCGATGACCATGCACCGCATGCGATCAGTGCCTACGACGGATGGTTGAAAAACGTGCGGGCTACGCCGACCATCGACAAGCTGGCGGCGGAGGGCATGATCTTTATCAACAGCTTTTGCACCAATTCCATTTGTGGACCGAGTCGTGCAGTGATCCAGACGGGCAAGCATAGTCACAAAAACGGGTTCATGAATAATGGTAACTCATTTGACTGGGATCAGCAGACCTTTCCGAAGCTTTTGCAGAAAGCAGGTTATCAAACGGCCATGTATGGTAAGTCTCATCTGAAGGGGCAGCCGCAAGGGTTCGATTCCTGGGCGGTGCTTCCTGGACAGGGGCTGTATTACAATCCTGATTTCATAACGCCCGAAGGTAATGTGACGATCGAAGGCTATTGCACCGACTTAGTGACCGACATGGCTGTCGACTTTATCACCGAGAAACGCGATCACGACAAGCCGTTCATGCTCATGATGCAGCACAAAGCACCGCACCGCAACTGGATGCCCGCGCTGCGTCACCTCGATCTTTACGACAATGTGGTGTTACCCGAGCCGGATACCCTGTTCGACAACTGGTCAGACAATGCGTCAGCCGCTCGCAATCAGGAGCTCGAAATCGACCGGCACATGCATCTGAATTATGACCTGTTTGTTGACCTTACTCCAGATTTCGAAGATCCGACCCCGGATCAGCCTGCTGACCGGTCCGCTTGGAGAAACATGGAACGCATGACTCCTGAGCAGATGAAGGTCTGGCGTGCGGCCTATGGGCCTCGTGACGCTGCGCTCCACGCAGCCAATCTAAAAGGTAAAGATCTTGTTCGCTGGAAGTACCAGCGCTATGCAAAAAATTACCTACGCACCCTCGTGGGCGTGGATGAAAGTGTTCAGCGTATCCAGGATACCCTGAAAGAGCAGGGCCTCGATGAGAATACGATCGTGATCTATTCCTCAGACCAGGGTTTCTATATCGGTGACCATGGCTGGTTCGATAAACGGTGGATGTATGAGGAATCTCTTAAGATGCCCTTCATCGTGAAGTGGCCCGGTGTTACGAAGCCGGGTTCCAGAGATCATCACCTGATTCAGAATCTGGATTACGCTGAAACGTTTTTAGACATCGCTGGAGCTGTAATCCCTTCCGATATGCAAGGCGCATCGCTTGTTCCGTTGTTGAAAGGCGAGAAGCCAGCTGACTGGAGAAAGAGCATTTACTATCACTATTACGAATACCCCAGTGTGCACATGGTGCCGCGTCATAATGGGATCCGCTCCCAACGCTATAAGCTCATGCATTTCTATCAGTTCGATGAGTGGGAGTTTTACGACCTGAAGGAAGATGCCGACGAACTGCACAATCTGTATAATGATCCTGAATACGCAGATCAGATAGCGCATTACAAAAAAGAGTTGCAGGCTCTCGTGGAAAAATACGAAGACGATAGCGACACCTCAGTTAAGCCTAAGCAGTGGCAGTACGAAGTGCGCGATCGTGGGTGATTGATTATTAATACGTTCTCACCACTGGTTTTGTTTAAATGACCATCCGGTTGTCGTGTAAGAATATTTGATTTACGAGGGCTGCGAAGTTAAGTTAAAGGACTCAGGTTTGAGTGTTTTAAATACCCAGTATTAGCGGGGTTCATCTATACCTTGATCATTTGCGCCAGCTTCAGATTGGTCTATGTTTTAGACTGATAAATGGGATCAGATGGGAGGTTATGAGAACGTTAACTGTTGTTTGTTGTGTACTTTTATTAGCAGTCGTTTCTGCAAAAGCCCAATTGATGGGGGCGCTTCAATATAGTCCACAGTATGCAAACGATATTGCGGGTGGCCATTTTGATTATGAAGATCCTTGCTCAGGAAGTTGGATTAAGGGAGGTGCCTCTTCTTTCTGGGATAAACCCATCCAGGAGCTGGTTGGGAGTTCGGTTTTCGATATTATTTTCGTGAAACGTACGACCCGTTATGATTATGAGCTATCCCTCGCTCTGGATCTGGAGTATGCGGATCCACCTTGGAATCGCGAAAACCCTCCGCATAATATTCCCGATGGAATCCTAGGGTCTGACAGTATTCTGAATCCGGTATTTGGACTTAATAATACGGAGGTTTTGACACCAGGGACTTACAGACGGGTAGACCTGAGACATACGGACTTGTCTAATTTATGGGACCTACAGTTTGTCTTTCTTACCGATAAGGGTGACATGGCATTCTGGCGGATGATCTATCCGTTTTGGAATGATGTGAGTACCGATGCGCATTCCAATTTATACTTCGGCGAAGCGAATTTGGATAACGCTCCTTATTTGTTATTCAATTTCGATACCTGGGATATAAGTTCCATCTACAATGTGTTGGATACACAGGGAGGATTGACAGTTGCGATTCGGGGAGTGGGAGCACCCGTGCCCGAACCCGAAATCTATGGTACTATTGGAGCCCTGACACTCATTGCTCTAGTGGTTATTCGTAGGCTAGAGACGCGTATAAAACACTAAAAGCGTCTGCCTGAAAACTGTGAGCTGTCTTGGTGGTTTGAGCAAGCCTACAACCGGTGTTGGTTGGTTCGAAAGGGGTCTCAGTCTAGTTGACTTCGCCAGTCAGTCTTATCAATTCGCACTAGCTCACTTTCAATATCGGTGCCTTCATAGAAGGTGAGAATGCCATGAGTCGATACGGTCTCTCCCGGTGGACAGTCGGGTAAGTAAGGGTCCGAATGGAGACACGGACAATAGCGATTGCCTGTAAAACGCAGGTGGGGTTCCCAGGCGGTGATGGTCCAGCGATCTTGGGTACGGTTGTGCACGGCAGCATAGGGTGTCTTCAGAACCCGGTTTTCGGTTGTAAGGTCGGCAAATTCGGGGGCTCCTCTGAGCATGACACAGTTTTGCAAGCGCTGGTTGGTCAGCGTTTCGTTACTACCGTTGTGGAGTGTGATACGGAAGTGCACGGCATCTTCAGTTGGGACGGCTTGGGTGGTGTAGGAAATAGAATTGGGGAGCACGCGGGTGATCTCGTAGCTACCATTCGCGTTGCGTTGCCACTCAAGCGGTTCGAGGTCGGTTCCAGACTCGTTCCAGATCGTCGGCACATGAGTGTGTGCCAGGTAGGTAAGTCCAAGATTCGTGAAGATTGCTTCGGGTAGATCGACGACGACATAGGAACCGGAATCCCATGGAGTGAATATACTGAGTTTGGTTTCCCGTTGCGGATCTATCGCTCCATCGAGGAAACCGATACGCGGATGCCGCCCACCAGGATAGGGGAGGGTTAACAAGGGCCCGTCCTTTTGCTTAGGACATGTGCTCTTGGTGATACCGAATCGCTGAATCGCGGAGTTGATTTCTTCTGAATTGAGTCCGGTTGCCAAAG
>CALGUT010000126.1 GCA_937920335.1 uncultured Opitutales bacterium | reverse complement strand
GTATCGTCACCAAGACCCAATGATTCCAGACGATCTAGTAGTTTCCCCACCAACGCATCGGCATAAGTAACACAGGCCGCATAGTGTTTACGCACTTCAATAGAAAAGCCTGCATCTTCATTAGGGTCACGCCCCCAACGATTATATTTCATAAACTCACCGGATTTATGCCAGGTGGTCCGGCCGTCTGGCTGCTCAGGGTGTGCTACCAGCGGCAACTCAGCATCTTTATAGTGTTCCATATACTTTGCAGGCGCGCCAAACGGTAGGTGAGGCCGAATAATACCAACCGCCAGGAAGAACGGTTCATCGGCTTCTGCCAATTGCTCCATCTGGTGGATACCTTCATCGACTATGAGGCCATCCGGATAAATAGTATCGGGGCCCTCATCGGCTTGATACAAATCCATGTCCGCCGCATCGACGCGTATCTCGCCGTGCGCCAATCCATGCATAGAGCCTCGCGGATGCTGCCAGGGACCATCGGGACTGATATGCCGGTCCCAGGAGTCGGGCATCTCGGGGATTTCAGAATCATTCCAATCCGGCCCACCTCGTCCACCAGGATGGTGACTCACCTTTCCTACAGAAACAGTCGTATAACCGTGCTGCCGAAACCAAGCTGGCATACTGGGAGTAACCGTGGACGGCTCCTTCTCAAGTTTTTTAGCTCGAACAAAAAGATCATTGTTTGAACCCGCACCGTATCGACCCGTCAGAAGGGTGAAGCGAGAGGCACCACAAGTGGGCGCTTGCACATAGTGTTTAAAAAATGGACGTCCCGAGGCTGCGAGCTTATCAATATTCGGCGAGTGGATATAATCCTTCCCGAAGCTCTTTAATTCCGGACGCAAATCATCGACACAGATTAAAAGCACGTTCGGCTTTTCCGCTCCCAAAAGCGCGATTGATGACAGACAAATTAATGAGAGTAAAAGAAGACGCATATACAATTACTTGGAGTCGACGGTTATAGAGATCGAAATTTCAGGATGTTCATTGGGAGCAGTCACTACATTCAAAGCCAGGAAACGAAGCTCAAATGATTCGAGTCGCTCAATGGTCTTAACACTCAGCTTGATTTCACTCATCGCTGGTAATGTAATCACATCGGTGTGAGTGTAGAAATTATAATCTGACTTATTCTGTAAGGTATAAGCTACGCTTGAATGATTCTTCAACCTGACATCCGCAACTGAAGAGTCTCTCTGATAAGCGGCTCCTTTCGAGGTAATAGATGCATTCACTAAAGGAACTACGGTTTCCTCGACTCCGATGAGACTATCGTTGATCAACGCCACTGTTCGTCTCGCAACCAGCCCTTCATTGATACCGTCCGCCGATCGCTCTTTGGCAAACACCAAAGTCAAAGGACGGTGTCCTCCACCGGCCACATTATATTGCCAATCGATCAAGCCATGGATGTCAGACGTTCCAATGATCGTCAGGTCGTTATCCAATGCGATCTGCAACGCCTCATCCGAATAGGTGTCTTCATTAACAATCTCGATACCATGCAGTAACCCCTCTGCGATCAATTGCTCATGCATAGGCGTTAATTCAGCAACTCCATCATCATCCTGTCCTATCCAGGTAGGATGATTCCAAAAGATGAATCCGCCTTGCTTGTTCGCTACTCGGTAGGAATCAACCGGATCATCTACCAACACCTTGTTGGCATCGGTTATAAAGATTGCATTGGCGTGCCCAGGTGGCATTGACCGCGTAATCTCCGTTCCCTGAATAATGATCAACTCCGTTCCACGGGCTGCCTTGACCGCCTCCTCATGGGACCGATTCCGGTTGGGCATCGGTATGTCTGCTCCATGTTTCAATTTCTCCAAATGATCCGTGATCGATATCGCATCCAGGTTATCTTTCAACGCTTCCTCTACGCGAATACTCGGCCAGACATTTCCATCGGAAAACACCGTGTGCATGTGTAAGTCACACTTAAGCGTCAGGTAGCCGGGGACATTGGGGAAGTGCAGCTGCCTTAATTCAGCAACATTTGTGTGGGCAAACGCCGAGGATCCTAAGACAAACCACAGTAGTAGGGTAAAAGTTCTCATAGTGACTGGAGTTAAACCCCTTCATCTTGGACGGATGGAAACATAAAACAAGTGCTAAGGAGTTCGTAACGAAATTGTTTCACTCAACCTAACTATTAATAGCTTCCCAACCTACTATCTTACTCCCATCCTCGATTCATGAGTTTACCCCTAACTACACGAGCTGCAGGCCTCGTTTTCCTAATCGCTGCTTTATCAAATTCGACTCTCTCGGCCGACTCGCTCTACTTCCGCGAAGACTGGAAGGAGATCCCCTTTGCTCTCCCAATCACCCCAGCTCACCTGAACAATCCTGACCTCCGTATGGAAACGCACGGTCCCGGGCGCCTTGGGATTAAGAAATCGAATCACGAGGACATTCCAAACGATCCGTTCTACGTATGGTCAGGAGAGTGTAAGATGCCCTGGGCACTATCATTAAAGAAACAGGGTAAGCTGGTCGATCTATCATCCGACACCGCACGGGTTAGCTGGCGGAGTCGGCAGAGCGGGGGACACGCTCTCCATCTCCTTTTGAAACTACCGGGCGAACGCTGGTTCATCAGTGAACAGAATAACGGGAGCAGCAAAGACTGGCAGGACTATACCTTCAATATCGCAGACCTTTCATGGCGGCACTTCAGCATCATCAAATGCATAGCCGAAGAAAAAGTCCCGACTCCGGATCTCAGCGAAGTTGAACAAATCGGATTTACCGATCAACTTCCGGGAAAGAGCAGCAAGTTCTCATCCCGCGTCGACTGGCTGGAAGTTTACGGGAAAGAGAAACAAGCGCCCAACACTGCGCCACCTGCGGTCAAGATGACTCGTATTGCCCCTAAACTGCCAGAAACGGTCGAAGCTCACGAGAAGCTCGTGTATGCTGCGTATGGCGATAGGCAACTAACCCTCGACCTCTACAAACCAAAAGCAGACACCAACCCTCTTCCCACAGTAATCTTTATTCATGGAGGAGGATTTTACAAAGGTGCCCCAAGCAGCTACACCGCCATGGCGATGGAACTAGCTAAACAGGGCTATATCACACTCAACATCTACTACCGCCTTTCCGGCGAAGCCCCCTTCCCCGCTGCGATTCAGGATTGCAAGGCTGCGGTGCGTTGGGCACGGGCAAATGCCAAGACCTACAACATTGACCCTCACCGCATCGGCTCCGTCGGTGGATCAGCCGGAGGCCATCTATCAGGTCTCCTTGGAACCAGCGGACCTGCCACTTATCTTGAGGGGCACAGCGCGAATACAAATTATTCGAGCGTCATTCAGGCCTGCGTAGTTATGGCTGGCGGCATGGACTGGCGTACCCAAGAAGCTTTGAAGTCTGCTGCGGAAGATCCACGTCGCCGTATCTACACCTTCCTCGGTGGAACCTACGAGACGGCCACACACACGTATCACAATGCCTCGCCGGTATTTCATGTTTCCAAAGCTAGCGCCCCCATGTGTTTCATAGACGGTGAATTCGATTCTCCAGGAACCCGCTACTCCGCAATCATCCAAAAACTAGATACGCACGGAATTCACCACGAGTCTCATGTCATTAAGAATGCGCCTCACCCATTTTGGAGTTCTCATCCGTTCTTCGATCCGGCGATGTACATACTAGTGACCTTCTTCGATCGGACCTTGAAGAACGGTTAATCGAAATCCTATTCAAACTAATACTACAACTGAACCAATCACGTTAGTGATTATGAAATCCTCCTACTGCTAATAAAAGCCTGAGCATCTAAGCCAAAACGATTCAACGCCCCTTTTTATCGTCTCTCCGTTCGGATAGAAATAATCTCCACCGGTTCGGCCGGTTTATCACCGTCACTTTTTTCTACATCCTCAATGGCGTGTACTACGTCCATGCCTTCGATCACTTTTCCGAATACCGTGTGCTTGCCGTTTAGCCAGGTGGCACCTTCCTTTTTGGTCGTAATAAAAAACTGAGAGCCATTGGTATTAGGACCAGAGTTCGCCATACAGAGGGTACCGTATTCGACCTCGCCTAGAAGCGTTGGCTGGGTAACCGCATCTTCAACTCCAAGAAGCGATTGGATTTGCTCAACCGTTTTACCAATGAGGGGCGTCGGGCCATTGGAGGCCAGGATTTCGGCGTAGAGTTCTTTGATTTCAGGAACAGGGCTCTCTCCATCGTGCTCTCTCAGATGAGGAACCAAAAGCCCCTGAAATACACCATCCGCCATAGCCTCATCCTTAATTTCTCCAGTCAAAGCCGTAAGCTCCTTCCTAAAAAATGTGATCGGCTCACTATTGCCAATCAACTCCTGAAGCTGCTCAACCGTCATCCCCACCATCGGTTCATAAGACTTTTTCGAGTCCATCGTCTGTACCAATTCTTCAATAACATCGTTCCGTTTATCACGGGAATTGGAACGAAAGTAAGGCACAATAAGCGCATTGAAAACTTCATTCGCTACATCCTCATCTGAAATCTCTCCCGTGAGAGGCACCATCTCCCCGGCATAGGTCTCGTCCTGAAACTGGAAGCCGGGACCTCCCGTACCCGTTCCTTGGGGACAGCCACCCTGAATCATAAAGTCTTTAATCACTCGATGAAAGGTTAGTCCGTCGTAAAAGGGCTCTAATTTCTCAGTGCCATCTATATCCGTCCACGCTTTGGTCCCCTCAGCCAGTCCAACGAAATTCTCCACTGTAATCGGAGTTGTCTCTTCGAAAAGCTCCATAACGACCGTCCCATGATTGGTCTCCATGACTGCGACGAGCGTCTTAGGTTTCTTGGAACAAGCGGCGAAGAATGCCAATCCAGCGAGTAGACAAATAGGGAGAATCTTAGAAAAGAAGTACTTCATAGGGACGGTAGAAAAATTAGCTAGCCGTGTTACGGCAATAGCAATGATAGCTCGAGTAAGAAATTATTCCGCAATGAGTATAATTTTGTTCTTCGAGTAGGAGATCTTAAATGAAGCTCCATCTCCCCCCACAACTTTACCGCTCTTGTTTGAGAACTGACCGCTCACCTCTTTCGCAGCGATCAACTGATAGGACTGCCCCTGTTTCACTTTCAGCTTAGGCGAAAGCTCGACGCTGAGTTCGCCAGCAAGGGTTAGATCCCCGGATATATTCAATCCGTAGGCGTTCCCATCGAGCATTATATTCAGACGCCCACTTTCTGACTGAATGAAATCTTCAGTCACTATTAAAGATCCCAACGCCGAAACGAGCCCCGAGTTGTAAACCGTCGCATCAACCGTTCCATTGCCTTTCAAGATTCCACTTCGTGCAACATCGACCCATCGAAGGGACGAAACCGTTCCCTGGTTTACTGTGAGGGATCCCTTATTAGAAATACGAATCTCGTTTCGACCGGTGAGTTGAATATAGGGATCGAGAACTAATGACTGGATCGCTGATTCACCCCGAATCTCAAGCGCTAAGAATTCTACATCTTCATTTGCCACGGCAAGGGCATCGGTCCCACCCACATTCTCCATAACCGCAGTCCAGGAAAGCTGTGGCTTACCCGACTCGGTCATATAGGTGATGCCCGCGTTTGAGTATTCGTAGTCAGACCAATTATCAGGCTCAGAAACGAGGGCTGCGTTATCGCCTGTCCAACGATGGTAGGTATTGGCAAAGCCTTTAGGTTCCGCAACTCGCTCTCCCAGTATCAACATTTCGAGCTCTTTGACCAACTCTGGATGTTTCCCGGCTATGTCGTTGGATTCACTCGGATCAGCATCCAGGTTGTAAAGTTCGAGACCTTGTTTTCTACGAATCAGTTTATGATCACCACGAATGATCGACTGCCCGTTACCCGCTTCATGAATAAGAAACTCACGTGTCCGCTGCTCGCCTTTGCCCAACAGGGTAGGAGCTAAAGAAACCCCATCAATACCCAAGGGAGCTTTCACACCGGCAAGATCGGCAAAGGTCGGCAAAAAGTCTGTCACATCAAACAGGATCTCGCTATTTGTTCCCGCTTTCAGTGACGATTGCCCAGCGAACTTGGCCGGTAGACGAATCATCATGGGGACGCGGATACCGCCATCTTCGATTCTCCCTTTCACCTCGCGCAGTCCGCCATTCGCATCGAATGCTTCCCGCGCCGGGTGCTGAGGACCTCCGTTATCCGATTGAAAGATAATCAGGGTACTTTCAGTCACCGAATCAGACGTATCACCATCCCCATTCGGGTCGTCGAGGCTCGCCAGTATATTACCAATATGCCCGTCAATACGACTGATCATCGCCGCCCAATGCTGTGCCTGATCTGGGATTTCATTAAAAAATGAAAATTTATCGTAGGCGGAGCCCCACTCCGGAAGATCGGATACTTCCGCGAAGGGCGCATGTGGCACTTGCAGCGCCAGCAATCCGAAAAACGGTTGTCCGGTGGCGTTATAGTTTTGCGACTGAATTCGAACAAAATCCAAGGCCGCAAACGCATACACGTCATCACAGTATGCGGTATCGGGATAGTCTGGATGATTCTGTAATGCCGGCGTATCTGGATAAGCCGAATTTCTCGCCCAACGTTCCATAGAGTTCGGAACCAATTCAAGTCCACCTAAAGCTCCGGGGGCCGAAGGGGCTTTCCAAAGTGTTGGCTGATAAAAAGTATGTGCCCTTACATGGTGCAGCTCAGCAACCACATGCTCATAGCCATGCGACGTCGGAAGGGTTTGCACATTCAATATTTCAGGATCCGGCTGGCTTCTTGATCCACCGTATCCCCATTTACCCCAGTAACCGGTTACATAGCCCGCTTCCGATAGGACATCGCCCATCGTGATATCCTCCGACCGGATCGCTTTCTTTGCATTATCAGTGTCGTTGCGGTCTCCGAACGTATGCCCCTGATGAAATCCAGTCTGCTGAGAAGAACGAGCGGGAGAACAAACAGTGCACCCATACGAACGTCGAAAGTTCACTCCTTCTGCAGCTAGCCTATCCAACGTCGGCGTTACAAGGTGGGGTAAGCCCTCTGCTTTTCGCTCGAACTGACCATTGGGCCCCAATGAACCCCAGCCCATATCATCGACGTAGATATAAAGGATATTCGGGCGAGCTCCTGCCTCAGATCGAGTGCTTTTATGAGAGCCGCCAAATAATGAGACCGTTATGAAGAATAGACCAAACGGGGTAAAAAATCGCATGATCGAAACCTTGTATCCCTCACTCACCCGAAGCAATCCAGAACCATAGGCCCTCAACTTTCCATTATTATCCTAGCTAAGAACCGTTCCAGGTCGACGAGGACTCACCGCTCCCGCACTTCTTGCTTAGACCGGTCATCAACGGGTACGAACTCGTCCTTCACCTCTACCACGCTGCTCCCCGCAACTTGTGATTGATAATCGACCGGCACCATATCCGACAAATAGCTCATATTCTTCCCGTAGTTTTTTTGCAGAGTAAGAATCAGGTCTATGGCTTCGTCGACCGATCTATCCGATACTCGATCGATCGTATCAAAGATCACGTGATCATAAGGCAGTATCAGTTGATTCTTCAGGCCCCAGTCCAAGGCAGCCTCGGCACTAGACTGGCCAGACGCGACCTCCGCAGCGATCACTTGCCGCGCAACGGTCGCCGTCGCCGTCACATCCACGTTGAAACGATTTTGCATAAGCCACTCTCGAGCAAACGCGGGGTCCTCCGACACTAAACGCGCCCCCACATACTCAAAGCTCATTACCAACGCATCGACAGTCATCGCTTCTCCGGATAAGGTCTCATAGATTTCGGACCCATAGGAGTTATACAACAATTCCAGAGCACGTCCCGTATAAAGCCCATCCGTATCCAGCGCCTGATACTGAAGCATAAATCCATACGGGTCTTCCTCCGCAAACACGCTGATAAATGGAGCGATCAATTCAGGCTTGAGAGCAGGGACCTCGTTCGCAAGAAACCAGTCCATCACGGATACCCCTTCCTCGTCCATCCACAGCCGCACCACATTTTCGTAATCTTCAACGCTGAAAGCGTGATCGGATTCCAGCAGGTAGGCCATTGCCTCTTCCGGATGCAGCGTTCCCAATCGGGCCAGAAGTAAGGTTGCATAAAATTCTTTCGCGGCCGGATCGACCTCGGGTAGATCCATTAAACTACTCAAATAATCAAATGCTTCGTCCGAGCTCAACCCGAGCAGTCGCTGCAACTCTATCAACTCATCCACACGTTGCGACGGACTCCAGTCAGGCCCCCTTTCCGTTAACAACAAGGATGCCCAATATTCTTCCAAGAGCGTGGCGCGGGTTTCCATACCCGGGCTTTGTTGCTCAACATCCTCACTCAAAAGCATCGCTTTTTCCGAAGACGCCGCGACGACATCCTCCGGAACTTCTCCTGACCTCAGGTCGATTTCATTGAGCAATTCAACGGATTCCAATTCTACAACAACGTACTCCGCTCGATACCAAAAGGCACCAACGACCAAAGAAGCAAACAGGAGAACGAATAAGGTTTTCACAAAACGATTTTTTATCAGAAACCAATGAGCTAACTTGGTTCCAAACTCTAGGCGACCCAAATAATCACCCATATAGAATCTGATTATGCGGATCTATCAATTCAGCTGCCTCTCTAAACCATCAAAGTAGTTTTCCCATCCGAAGGCATGTCGATCGAGACTCTCCTGCTTTTCAAATGCGCCTTGCGTCACCCGAACCACACACCCCTCTGCTTCGGGAATGAAATCGACTTCCACAGTGGTCTCTTCGCCATCGTCATTCCACTCCCAACTGTAACGCAGCTTACGTCCCGGTTCGATTTTGAGATACTCAGCCGTCATGATCGCTGTAAAGTTCTCCATCTCTACGAAGAGCTTGTACTGTCCGCCCACCCGAACATCCTTCTCGATCTTGGTCACCGGTGCCACAAGCGTTTCCTCGGCAACCCACGCTTCGAAAACTGCATCGGCAGAGTGTCTAAATCGTCGTTCTGTATTTATTGTCATTGTCATGGCGTTCTCGCATGGCTATTTGAAAAGACCTAAGAAGACTTGCTTTCGGACGGCCAGCTGAACATTACCATCATCACCAATTTTCACGACGACAATACCTAACAGCTTAGTCTAACGGTTGATTCTCACCACTTCGTTTTGTCGATCAGGATCAAACTTCAGATTTGGAACTGGCATTTGTGCGGCGATCGACTGACGCCATAAATCCAGTTTACGTTTTAATTCCGACAGCTTTTCCGGATAACGTGCGATTAAATTCACCGACTCGCTGATATTGTGCTTCAGGTTGTAGAGTTCAAGAGCACCATCTTCGTGAAATTCTACCAGACGCCAATCTTCCGAACGAACGGCACTGTAAGGGCCATCGCCGCCGGCATGGTAATGCGGATAATGCCAGTAGAGATCTCGATCAATTTCCTCAGTTGGGCTTTCCAATACAGGAAAAATACTCACACCATCGATAGCTTTGTTGTGAGAACTGTCTCCAGAAATTCCTGCCGCATCGAGAAAGGTCGGATAGAAATCGATCGTCATTATCGGCGTGTCTGAAACTTCACCCACCGGCGTCACACCTCGCCAGTAAACAATCGCCGGAACTCTTACGCCCCCCTCATAGGCAGACCCTTTACCACGACGAAGCGGAAGGTTCTCTGTAAACTCATCGTGCTTTCCATACCGTTGGGTCAGACCCCCGTTATCTGAGATAAAAACGACCAAGGTATTTTCAAGGTTCTCTTCTTTTTCCAAGCTCTCCAATACTCTGCCGACACTCATGTCCAAGCTCTTCACCATGGCTGCGTAGCTTGGATTTTTGTGAACCAAGGCGTTATCCCGCTTGCCTTCAAAATAGTCGACGAGGTCGTCGCGGCCTTCAATCGGTGTGTGGGGAACATGATAGGCGAAATACAGAAAGAAGGGTTTGTCATCCGTCGCTTCGATTTCATCAATGGCTTTATCTGTCAGGTAGTCGGTGACGTAGTTACTTTTCAGTCCCAGTTGCTTCACGGTTTCGTCCCTAATAATATAACCGCGTGTACCCACTGGTTTATCGTGTGATACATCAAATCCATGCGCGGCTGGACCCTGATTTTCCTCATCCGGAAAATCCAGATGCCACTTGCCGATGTGAATGGTTCGGTAGCCACCGGCTTTAAGCGCCTCTGCGATCGTGGTGTGATCTTTATCCAGCCCCTTCACCCATTCCGGAATTATCATCTTTGCATAGGGGCGATTCTGCCCGGCAATAAAGTCCGTCAATCGCAACCGAGCCGGATACATGCCCGTCATCAAACTTGCACGCGTCGGAGAGCAGACGGTGCAGGCCGAATAGGCATTGGTAAAC
Organism: uncultured Opitutales bacterium; assembly: GCA_937920335.1. Classification (GTDB taxonomy): domain Bacteria; phylum Verrucomicrobiota; class Verrucomicrobiia; order Opitutales; family UBA2995; genus UBA2995. The sequence goes on along the minus strand of CALGUT010000126.1, from coordinate 5,684 downwards.
TTTACGCCCTTCCCCGCCAGCCTATCCAGATTCGGTGTTTCATAAAAATCACTCCCGAAAGAACTCAGGCCCGTCCAGCCCAAATCATCTGCTAAAAATAAAACGATGTTCGGCTGCTTAGCTGAACTACTGGATGATACGTATAACAGAAAGCCAAGAAGGAGCAGGATGAATCGCATGATCATTCTTGGATAAGATACAGCATTGAAGAACGCAATAAAAGAGAACTCACAACTCAGTCTAACTTCCTCTGATCCAATCGCTCGCCGGCAGGACGTCTGTAAGGAACCTCGAGTGCACCCGAGGCATCCAATTCCGCAAACAACTGATCTCTAAGTGATTTGATTTGAGCCTGATAAGCAGGCACCTGAATCAAGTTATGTCGCTCGATGGGATCCGTTTCCAGGTCATAAAATGCATCGATATCCCAAACCCCGTGATGATACACGTATTTATAACGATCGGTGCGAATCGCAAACAACGTTGGAGTAGCAGGGAAGTTCCATTCCCAATGATATTCATAGAGAATATGATCCCGCCATTCAGGCTTTTCACCTTTCAATAATGGAAGAAAGCTCATCCCATCCATCCGTCTGGCTCTACTCTGACCGTCCGGAATGGATACGCCCATCGCTTCCATGATCGTCGAAGCAATATCAATATTCTGCACCATCGGGGTCACCACACTCCCCGCCTCGATCAACCCGGGAGCGCGGGCCAACAGGGGCACCCGGATAGAAGGTTCATACGCATCGCGCTTATCATAGAAACCGTGCTCCCCGAGGTGGAATCCATTGTCCCCCATATACATGACTAAGGTGTTCTCCGCTAAACCGGCTTCATCCAAATAATCGAGCACTCGCCCCACGTTTTCATCCAAACCATGGACCGCTTCACAGAAATCCCAATAAAGGTCATCGAAGTCAGGAACTGGGTCATTATCGAAAGCACCTGTCTCCATATGATCGATACCGTGAATAGAGAATCGTCGTTCGCGGACCCAACGCGGAGCCGTCCGGTAATTCCGCTCTGTGTTCGCCATCGTCTCAGGATAAGGAATCGGTTTCCCATGGTAACGTCCGGCATGCCGCTCAGGCGGTTGAAACGGGTAGTGAACTGCCTTGTAGGCCAGATACAAAAAGAACGGTTTATCATCGTCCTTTTCACTCTCCAACCAATCGACTGCCTGGTCCGTAAGGATATCCGCATTGTAACCTTCAAAATCCTTTCGCTCCCCGTTAATGTTCAAGGTCGGGTTAAAGTATTTACCCTGCCCGACAAAACTCACCCAGTGGTCAAACCCAGATCGTCGGGAATCATCATCGTGCCCCATATGCCACTTACCCACAAATGCCGTTTGAATTCCGGCATCCTGCAGGTAGCTGGGAAAGAAAATGGTTCCCTCCGGCACAGCTCTTTGATTATCAACCACACGGTGGCGATGCATATACTGACCCGTCAAAACCGAGGCGCGACTGGGAGAACACAGCGAGGTGGTTACAAACGCATTCTTGAGGTGCGCCCCTTCCCGAGCAAGACGATCCAGATTCGGTGTCTCGAGCCACTCCGGAGCTTCCTCCATAAATCCCATCAGGTCGAAACGGTGATCATCACTCAGTATGAACACCACATTTTCAACCGTTGCAGTTGCCGTGGAGATGTTGCAAAACAGTAGCGCTAGTAAGCTCGATGCACACAGTAGTTTTTTACCTCGGAATAGATTCGCCATAGTTAAACTCAGTTTGTGAAACAGACCTTCAATAGCAAGGCACATACGAACTCAGCGTTCAACGCTGTCGATTCTTCCGTCTTTTTCTTTCCTGGGAAAAAGTAAGCAGACAGTATTTCAACCGTTTTCCTCGGCCTTCCTTATAGGGGACTCGCGCTGAATTCGTGATTTAAAATCGCCCAGGTACTGCCAATAAGTGGGTTGATTCAAATCGACCTCTGCCATTATGACGGTTCCCCATTGATTGGCCTCTGCGAGTCGGTTACCCTCTCGGTCCCAAACGGCCGTCTTCATCCAATTCGAATCATGACTGCTATAGGTGGAACTTACGAGAAACACGCCGTTCTCGGCGCACCGGGCGGCGGCGAGCAATGGATTTCCTCCCCAGATGGGTAAGGCGATGACTTCGGCACCATTCGTAGCCAGCTCACGGGCCACCTCAGGAAAGAAGACATCGTAACAAATCATCATACCCACTTTCCCAAATCGTGTATTGAAAACCGGATACTCGTAGCCAGGTGAGATGCCTTGCTGAATTTCTTCGCGCGGCAGAGTGACCTTGCGGTACTTACCAGCAATCTCCCCTTCCGGTCCCAGCATTACAGATACGTTAAACACTTCATGACCATCCCGTTCCGGGAGACCTATGACGATGTAGCAGTCATTCTGCTTGGCTATCGCCGCATAAAAATCCGTGGTCGGTCCCGGAACCGTTTCAGCCGCTTCAATGAAGTTGCCCGTGACCCCCTTGCAAGAAACCATTTCACCCAACACGATCAAGTCTGCCACTTGACTGGCTGCTTCTTCGATCAAGGGCACCAGCTTCTGTCGGTTCGACTCGATGGTATTCGCTCCCTCACCCGATAAATTGTGATGCACGGCAGCCAGCTTCACAAGTCGGGGTGGCAGAGCCTTCGTTTTCAAGAACGCAACATCCTTCCAAGTAACCTTTCCACCATCAGTCCAACGGAGATGAAGCTGGACGTGGGCTTCCGTTGCTTTAGCGGGTGCAAGGTAAGTATCTTTGACCCGGACGGATCCATCTTCTTTTCGTTCCCAATCACGCGGATAATCAGGTCGAGCCATATCCGTATCTGCCCCCATATACGCCGGGTTCACTTCATAGGGGCTTTTAACCAGCTGTCCATTCGCCCCATACCATTCGATCCTCACTACACAACTACGGCGTTCGTGGTCAATAGTTTCGGCCAGGCGCCACGCTGAGAATTGATAGCTCTGTCCACCTTCGACCGGAAATACTCGTTTCCAGTGACCATTCGTGCCGGCTTTAACTGAAGCCAAGACCAGGTCACCAGCTTCCGTCTTAGAAAACGTGGGTGCAATTTCCTCTCTAGGGTATTCTTGGGTCCAATAATCCTGCGACGTTTCACCGCCGGTAAGAACAGTATATTGAATTAAGAAGCACAGGAAAATAACCAGAGAAGATTTCATTACGGTGCAGATTTAAAATCAATGATAACGATGCTTCAATACAAATGCCGTATTCTATAAAGGCAGTAACCCAATCTGGTTGTAATCAAGAGCAGATTCACAATAAAGCACACAATAACTAGGTCCATCTCCTTATCCGTCGCTTTTCTGCTAAAGGATGACACTACAGCCTCCGGCTTTAACTTTCAAACGTCTCCCTCTTAAAGAAAACAGTGCGATGATCGAGTGCTTCGAAGTTGTCGAAGTCATGTTCGTAGGCTACGTCGTTGAGCAAAGATTGCCAAGTCCTACTATCTTTGGAACTGTGTATTTAAAAAATGGATCTATTGTCATATCTATCTGCGACGAGGGCAATATAGGATTGGAGTACCTCGTGCAGCCTTCTGGATATTGACCCTTTCAAACACTATGCATTAAGACATTCCCTTTGGATATAATAGCGTTCGGATCTCCACTCGAGAGGGGTCAATTGTCGGAAGTCAAATAATAGACAGATGGGGAACAACCGACGCGGTTAAATCAGTGTTGCACATGGGTAGTTTGTTGCAGTATTTATTCACTACACCATCCGATCTAGGCTGCGATATTGGGTCGCTTCCACTAGGTGATTGAGTTCGATGGAATCGTTTCCGGCGAGGTCGGCGATAGTGCGAGAAACCTTGCTGATGCGGCCGTAGGCTCGGGCGGAGAGCCGACTAGGAAGGCTTGGGATAGCTTTACTTTTGAAGTTTGACTTCTTTTGAACGCCTTCTCGCAATTCCCCTTACTTCCGGGTGCCACTGGCATCCTTGGGTTTCGGACTGCCGGGGCCTACGGTGTTGCGGACGGCAAAATAATCTTCACGTGTAAGGACCTTACCGACTGCACCCACGGCTTCCTCAATCTGTTTTGGGGTCTTGATACCGCAGATAGCGACCTGAATGGCAGGGTGCATGAGGGTCGTGGCTAGGACTAACTGGTAAATAGTCAAATCGTATTTGTCTGCAAGGGGCCTCAAGCTCTGAACCTTGGCACACAGCTCCTGGAAGCGCTCACCCTGAAAGTCGGGATGGTTGCTGCGGAAGTCCGTAAGCGTCTCCTCGCCGGTGTATTTGCCGGTGAGCAACCCCTTATGCATCGGCGAATAGATCATAACGCCGATGTTTTCCGATTGGCAGTAGGGAAGCATGTCTGCCTCTCCATCAGGATCGATCAAACTGTATGGCGGCTGAACAACGGTATAGGAGGCGAAGCGACGTTGGCTACGGCATTGTTCTACTGAGTGATTGCTCAAACCAAAAGCTTTAATCTTCCCTTGCTCTTTCAATTTCTCGAGAGCTCCCGCGATTTCTGCAAACGGTGTTAAAGGATCAAAGAGGTGCAAGAAATAAAGATCGATGGTCTCGATCCCCATGCGCTGCAGCGACAATTCGCAGCGTTCGGCAATATGCTCGGCTGAAAGGTCCGGATAGCGGGAGCCGTCCGCTTTGAAGTGATTAAACACCTTGGTTGCGAACTAGTTCATCGCGAGCCAGGTCCTTAACCGTTTCCCCAACGACCGTCTCGGCGTAACCGTCACCGTAGGCCTCGGCCGTATCTATAAAGTTGATACCCTTGTCAAAAGCCCGCTTCATGGCCGATATGGCATCGTCCTTGGACTGTTCTCCCCAGAATCGTGGGCTCAATTGCCAGGTTCCAAATGAAATGGGTGAAACGGACAAGCCGCTATCTCCTAAAATTATGCGTTCCATAAGTTATTTATTTTGTAGATTTCAGTTTCCAACTCCTATTGCAGCCAATCAAGAATGGGGTTATTTTCCTACCATGACTTCACTCTCACTTGCCAGCTTCCCCTTCATCGAGGATCTTCATACGTATAGATCTGTAAAGAGATTGTGCCATGTATTGTGTTTTTAACTGCTAATTCTCCAACAACGCATCGAACCGCGGATTCCCCTGCACAACCTTGCGACGCTTCAGCTCGGCCCAAAAGGCAGCGAGACCAGAGGACTGATGATCTTGCTTTTGGAAATGATCCTCTTCGCTCATGGATTTAGTTATAAGGTTTCAGCCAGTGGGTCTTAACAATTAAACACTTATGAATGGATTGATCACTTCGATCCCTCTGTAAATTTGTCCGTGATTTAAATCCTCAGAGAGAAGTGTCTTTGCTCTACTGGACGTAGCGGCAGATAGTATCATGCCATCCCATAGTGAGGTTTGATAATGTCTGCAAATCTCTAAACCCTGTCCGAATAGTTCCAGTGAGTTGTCTACAACCGGCCATTGCGAAAGGTCTTCAATTACTTGGCAGGCCGTTTCGTGAGATTGGCCAGATTTCAGGAAGTTTACGTAGAACTCCTGAAGAACTTGGACACTAATTGCCAAACATCCAGGGCGGGTCCAACCTTCCTCAACTAACTTCAATGCAATTTCTCGTTTTCTGCCGGCACTGAGATCGTATCCGTAAAGTAGTATATTCGTATCGATAAAGCGTTCAACGGGCATGAACCTGATCCCTACT
>CALGUT010000125.1 GCA_937920335.1 uncultured Opitutales bacterium | reverse complement strand
ACAGTAAAGATCATCTCCATCTCGATCAAAAATCTCATGGTCTTTCACGTGAATGACGATGATTAGATCGCCGGTCGGGCCTCCGCCAGCTCCCACTTCTCCCATCCCAGATAAACGTAAGCGAGACCCAGTATCGACTCCCCCTGGAACTTTGACCTGCGATTGGCTGGCCTTCATCACACGGCCTTCGCCAGAACAAGTGTTACAGGGGGTGTCTATAATAGATCCGTTTCCGTTACAGGTCGGACATGCCTGTTTTACTCTAAAGAATCCTCGAGTCGTCGTTACTTGCCCAACCCCACCACAGGTGCCGCAGGTCTTTTTACTCGTTCCAGGTGCTGCACCACTACCACTACAAGTATCACAGCTGACTGCCCTACGGAATGAGATCTGTTTCTCAACCCCACTCGCTGCTTCAGATAGAGTTATCTCAAGATCATACTGCAGATTAGCACCGGCCCGAGCACCGCCCTGGCCACCACTTCGGCCACCGCCAAATAACTCATCAAATATACCGCCGAAGCCGCCACCACCACTGCCACCGCCTTCATAAACTTCACGGAACATGTCGAAAGGGTCGTGGAAGCCACCGCCGCCACCCGCACCCATACCTCCATTTTCGAAAGCCTTGGGGCCGTAGCGATCGTAGGCTGCACGCTTTTCGGAATCCTTCAAAACTTCGTAGGCGTGAGATACCTTTTTAAACTGCTCTTCCGCATCCTTGTCGTCTGGGTTACGGTCAGGGTGATATTTCAACGCCTGTTTTCGATAGGCCTTCTTGAGCTCATCGGCTGATACATCCTTACCGACTCCGAGCAAATCGTAATAATCATCCGCCATAACTAGCTATCTCCCTCTTCCTTAGCAGGGCCACTGGATACGATCACCGTCGCAGCCCTCAGGATCCGTCCGTTCAAGGTATATCCCTTTCTGACCACCTGTATTATCTTATGGTCCTCTACATCGTCGCTGGGTTGAAACCCCACGCTTTCGTGAAAATTCGGGTCGAACTCTGCTCCCTGAGGATCCACACACTCCAAGCCATTGCTCTGGAGAATCGTCAATATTTGCTGACCCACCATACGAAAGCCATCGGCCACCGCGTTGGCCTCTGGATGGTTGTCGGCAGCTGAAAGTCCCAACTCCAAATTATCGAGCGCAGGCAGCAGGTCTTCAATCAAACCCGATAACGCAAACTTTCGAAGCTCATCCTTTTCTCGAATGGTTCGTTTTCTAAAGTTCTCAAAATCAGCCGCAGCCCGAAGTACTTTTTGGTAGAGGTCCTCCTTCTCCTGCCGGCTCTTTTCCAGCAACTCTTCTACAGTAAGCTCTTTATCCTCAGCAGGTGCTTCCTCTTGCGCTTCAGGTTGATCTGACTCTCCTGTGGCTGATTCAACCTCAGGGGACTCAAATTCTTCTTCTGTTGTGTTGTCGGTTTCCTCTTGTTTCATAATATGGACCCGCAAAGAAAAGCGGTTATCGTCACAAGTTCAAGCAATCGTTAAACTCTTATTGGATACAGTTTTGTTTGAGCACGTGCTCAGATAGAGTTTCTAGGCGAATCGGTCGGTGATCAAAAGATCCGCACCTTCGTAAGATACAATCTCGAAACCTCCGTTAAAGGGAAGTAAGACCGTATCTCCTTTCGAAAAACGGGTCAGCTCACTACCTTGCACTTCTACGCAACCACTGACGATGTTGACCAAAACGGGCTCCGTATTCGCTGGGAAGCACAGGGTTTTCTTACCTTCTACCCGTTCTTTGACTATTCTGAACTCTTCACAATCAGCTAAGGTATCACCAGGTTGAGTATCTCGTTGCGGCTCAGGTTCGAAATCTTCAAACTCAATTGACTTCATGGATTCGTCCACATGCAGATCCCGTGGCTGCCCATCCAGACCAACGCGGCCCCAGTCGTAGACGCGGTAGGTAGTATCTGAGTTCTGCTGAATCTCCAAAATAAAGTTTCCGGCACCAATTGCATGCAAACGCCCGCTCCACACAAATATCGAATCGCCGGGCGATACAGTCGCTTTGTGAACGAGTGGCTCCAGCGCGTTGTTTTTAAGCGCTGCTTCGAATTGCTCTTTTGTCACCCCCTTTTTGAGGCCAACCATCATCTCAGCACCGTCTTCGACATCAGCGATATACCAATTTTCTGTTTTAGGCTCTCCCTTCAATTCTCCAGCCACGCGGGCGGGTGGATGAACCTGAAGACTCAGCTTCTCCTGACAATCAAGCCACTTAATGAGAATTGGAAACGGCGTATTCCCATCATAACTCGGGCCCATGATCGACTCACAATGAGCTTCCAATAACTCCCGTATGGTTAAGCCCTTGTAATTACCAGCGCTCACAATTGATTGCGCTTCCGGTCGATCCACAATTTCCCAGCTTTCGCCGATTATTTTTTCTGGTGGGAGGGTGCGGCCCAATTTAGCTTCGAGGCCACGACCGCCCCAGACGCGTTCCATGTAGAGTGGTTTAAAGAAAATTGGAGAGGACATGATTTTTTCAGGTTCGGAATCGAAACTTTTAATTCAGAAAAAAGCTACTATGGTTGCATTTCTTTGGGAGCCAAAGACAAACTAAAGGGACTCAAAAGAAAACTATTTCATCAACCTATCTCATCTTCATCCAACCACAGACCCAATTGACCCTCAAATTCGCCAACATTTGTTTCTCATAACTCATTGTTTTATAGCAGTTTAACGAATTCTAAAAAGAACGTTAATCTACCAAAAAATTTGAGGCGAACCATTGTCACGGCTCCTGTGGAACCTAGGATCATTTAAATTAACCATGGCACCTCCCAAAAAAAAGACCAAAGGGACACAAAAAACCACACTCGGTTCATACAGCGGTAAATCTAGACCCGTAATCGGATTCTTCTTTCTGGTAATTGGAATTTTACTGCTCCTTTCGCTTATCATCTTTGATCTCGATAAGAGTTCATTCAAGAAGGTTCCGTTTGATCTCCCAGCCGGTTCCAGTAACGGATCCAGTGATTTTGTAGTCGGCGTGTTTGGAGAATATATCGCATTTGGCTCACTGTGGATGTTCGGCTTTGCCGCATGGATACTCGCACTCATTTGTTTTTGGCTAAGTTACATCAACTTATTCAAGAAGTCTCACTTTTTGAAGTGGCCGCAAATCATCTCGATATTTGCCTACGTGGTTAGCGTATCGGTTTTGGGCACCTTAATTCAGGATACTTTCTTCAACGGCAGAGAGGCTCAAATTCATAACGACTGGAGCTACGCTCAAGGACTCGGAGGCATCGTAGGAGATGTCATTTACACCCAAGGGCTTCGAATCTGGCTTGGCCCACTCGGAACCTCAATTGTTGCGATTGCAACTTTGCTCGTAAGTCTAGGACTTCTACTAACTCCAGATCTGTCAAATAGCCGGGAACGGTTGAAGAATTGGTGGGCAGCCCGTAAAGAACAGTCCGCCGAACGACGACTCAAACGAAAGGAAGAGAAAGCCCGCAAAAAAGCAGAAGCTGAAAAGGCACGCAAAGACAAAGCAGCTGCGTTCGCGGTCGAAGAAATTAAAACTCCCAAACCCAGTGGCAAATTCAGTCTGCGAGAGGATGAGGAAAGCGAGCTGGAGTCTATTGAACTGGAGGATGTCGAAGATCTTATCGTTCCAAAAGCATCTACAACCGGTGCTCCAGTTGAAAAATCCAAGACGATTCCGATCAAGCCTAAAGCCGCAGGTTTTTCGCAGTCCTCGGAGCCAGATGCTCCTTTGAAAATTGTAGCCTCCTCTGCTACTAGAAAAGCAGCACAGAAAGCCCTTCCGAAAAAACGTGGTACCTACATTTTTCCCACGTTGGATTTACTTCAGGATCCTCCTGAAAAAGACCACGAACTCGACGCCAGTGAACATGAGGCTACGGCCAATCGGCTCATTGAGACGTTAGCAAACTTCAAAGTGAACGTGCGGATGGGCGAGGTTCACACCGGCCCGGTAATTACCCGCTACGAAGTCCACCCTGCTCCCGGAGTAAAAGTCGGGAAAATTCTTGGTTTAGAAAACGACATCGCCCTAGGACTCAAAGCTCTTGCGGTTCGTATTCAGGCTCCCGTTCCGGGAAAAGGCACGGTCGGGATCGAAGTTCCAAATAAGAAACCTGACGCTGTCTACCTTCGAGACATCATTGAGTCAGAAGATTGGGCAAAGTCCAAAGCCGAGATTCCTATAGCACTTGGCAAAGAGGTCAGCGGTAGACCCCTCATAGCAGACCTGACCAAAATGCCTCACTTACTAGTCGCTGGAGCAACCGGTTCAGGTAAGACCGTCTGTATCAATACCATTATAGCCTCGTTAGTATATCACTCGAGTCCGGAGGATGTACGATTCATCATGGTCGATCCTAAGATCGTTGAAATGCAGGTCTATAACGACCTGCCTCATATGATGATTCCCGTGGTCACCGACCCGAAAAAAGTTCCAGGTGCACTCAAATGGCTCCTTGCAGAAATGGAACGGCGCTACCAGATCTTTGCGAAAATGGGAGTCCGTAACATAGCCGGATTCAATGACGGACAGAAGAAAAAGCGGAAGGAAGCTGACGAGCGGAAAGCACAATCCGCGATCGACGACATGACAGATGACGATCTTCTGGGAATGAGCAACATTCCAGAAGCTGAGGCACCCGAGATTGAAGTACCCCGGGACCAAGAAGTAGTCATCCCCGAAAAATTTCCCTATATCGTTTGTATCATTGATGAGCTTGCCGATTTGATGATGGTTGCGCAACAAGACGTTGAAGGCGGAATTGCACGTCTGGCTCAGCTAGCAAGAGCAGCGGGTATTCACCTCATTATCGCTACCCAAAGACCTTCGGTTAACGTCATTACCGGTATCATCAAGGCCAACTTGCCAAGTCGAATCGCATTCCAGGTAAGTTCCAAGGTGGACAGCCGCACCATTCTCGATGAAGGCGGGGCCGAGCAACTTATTGGGCGAGGAGACA
>CALGUT010000124.1 GCA_937920335.1 uncultured Opitutales bacterium | reverse complement strand
ACTAACGATAATAATGGGCCTCTAGCCTCTTGCACTTGTTAGTTGAATCTGCGGTGGATGTCTTCGATGCAAATTGACGGTTAGGCCTTTATGCCTGCAATCCAATCTTTGACTATCGATGGTACGATCTCGGCCGCCTTTTGAGGATAGTGTATGAAACCGGTAGGAATGAAATCGCTTTCCAAAGTTACCAGGACTTTTTCTGCTTCCGGTCGTGCAAGGTCTGCCATCCCTGCAGCGGGGTAGACGGTGAGAGACGTTCCTATGACCATGACTTTGTCAGCCGTTTCGACAGAGGCTGCTCCTTCTTCGAAATGTTGCACGGATTCGCCGAACCATACGATGTGAGGGCGCAATGGGCTTCCAAGGGGGCAGCGGTCGTCCAGCCCGATATTGTTGTAACGGATGTCGAAGATCAGATTGGGATCCTTTGTGCTGCGAGCCTGGGTGATTAGGCCGTGAACGTGTATGACCTGTGAGGAGCCTGCTCGTTCATGCAGGTCGTCCACGTTTTGCGTGACGATGGTCACGTCGTAGGCGCTTTCGAGTTCCACTAAAGCGTGGTGAGCGGCGTTGGGTTTTGCCTCTGCTACTTTCCGGCGACGTTGGTTGTAAAACTCTAGAACGAGAGCGGGGTTTTTTGACCATGCTTCGGGTGTGGCGACGTCGTAGACGGGGTATTTCTCCCAGAGTCCATCACTATCGCGAAAGGTGGACAGTCCACTCTCTGCACTGATTCCTGCACCGGTTAGAACGGCAATCTTGGGTTTTTTATCCATGGCTATTCAGGCGGTTAATCCTGAACCAAGCAAATAACCTGTCCTGCGTCATTCCGAGCGAAAATCCTACCGTTTGCATAAATCGGCTTCGTCCAACAGGTCGGTTCGAGAATCATTCTGCGAGAAATCTCTTGATAGGACTCTTGGTTCGCGGTTGCCGTCACCAGTTCTCCATGGTCCGTTAGGATCAGTAGCGTTTCGTCAACTGCGATCAGGCTACCAAAACCAAAGTCGGGAATGGACCAGTAGGCTTCTCCGGTGTTGGGGTTGCGGGCGTAGATTCGGGTACGGTCATTTTCGGGTAACCCATTCAACCCGTAGAGAACGCCACCGACCATCACGGCTGCTGTTTGTGAGTTTTGGAGCTTACGATCGATCCACTCGATTTCGATATCTGTACCGTCAAATCGTAGCACCTCTGAAAACGCGTTGGTATGAATAAAGATCCGTTCCCCACCTTCAAAAACAAACGGGGTATTGGACACAACGTTGGACTTGGTGGTTATCCGTTTTTCAGTTACTTCTTCTCCACTATTTGCTTTGACGATGAAGAAGCCATTTCCGTGCATGGCGGCAATGAAGTCCTCATGGTTATAGGTAAATATGACAGGTGTTCCGTAGCTGGCCCTGCGTTCGGTTTCACTGACCCAATTGATCTTTCCCGTCATCTTATCAAAAGATATGATCCGTCCGGCACCGAGTATCAACTGGTCTCCGTAGATTATCGGTGAACTTCCGAATCCCCAGCTTGGTACGTCCATGCCCAATGCATTAGGCAGGTCGACCCTCCACACGACCTCGCCGCTGTCGACCCTGAGACAGTGAAGTTGCCCGTCTTTACTGGTGGCGTAAACGCGGTCCTCATCGATTACAACCGATGCATTGGGTCCGCCGCCGTGGGCGCGGGGCATAAGTGCTGCTTCATAGGAGTGCCTCCAAATCGTTTGGCCACTTTCGATATCGAAGCAGTATACGGCCTCATGAGACGCTTCGTCGTGACCTTTGGTGAATGCCCGGTTACCGTGGGTGGTGATCGTCGAGTATCCGCGACCGACTTCGGTTTTCCATGCGACTGTCCACTTACTCAGATCAGTTTCAAATCCGTTAGCGGATTTTGTCGTGTTATCTTCATGCGGACCCAACCACGTACTCCAGTCAGAACCAAAGGCGTTCGTTATGAGCTGCAGAAGGCTTATACTGACCGCCATGCAAATGGATTTAGACGGATGGACCCGTACAGAAAGATTCATTTGCATGTTCCTGGTTAAATGGTGAGGGAATCCTTAAATCTTATCCAAGACGATCAAAACACCGTGCTCGTTACGGATATAAATCTTTTCCTCTGCGTAGGTCGGGGTGGTCCAACAGATGCCATCCAACAGTTTTTTGCGGGAAATTTCCTGATAGCTGTCTGAGTTGGCGGGGGCAGTCACGAGTTCTCCGTCCTCAGTGAGTATGACCAAGGTGTCACCGACAGCGATCATACTCGCGTATCCATAATTCGGTACGACCCACTGTTCAGAGCCATCGGAGAAATTGCGTGAGAAGAGGGAGGTCTTTTTGTTTTTGTGGCCGCCATTCATCCCGTAGATGCTATCTCCGAGTCGGACAGAACCGTGGAGGGTGTTTTGAAGTTTCCGGTCACTCCAATCGACCGAGAGGGCTTTCCCATCGAAGCTGTAAAGCTCAGAAAACGAATTATTGAACAAGAGTATTTTGTTGCCGCCTTCGAAGATGGCCGGAGAGGTTAAAAATACATCGAACTTCACGCGCATGTCTTTGCGGGCAACCTCTACACCATTAGAAATCCTAAGTATCGATAGTCCGCCTGCATCGGTAGCGGCAATGAAGTTTTCGCGATTGCGATCAAAGATAATGGGAGTACCGTAACCGGGCTTGCGGGTATCCGGGGAGATCCAGTTAACTGATCCGGACTGTTTGTCGAAAGCGATTACTTTCCCAGCGCTTACGATAATCTCATTTCGGAACGCGACGGGTGAACTGCCAAAGCCCCACTTGGGAACATCGATACCAAGCAGTTCAGTCAGGTAGGCGTTCCACACTTGTTTTCCAGTGTTAGCGTCGAGGCAGATGACTTGTCCATCTTTGCTGACAGCGTAGGCATGGCCATCGCTGATCAATACCGAGGCATTCGGACCGCCGACGTGCATGGAGGGGATTAGGTCACCTTCATAAGTGTAGCTCCAAAGCTCTTCACCGGTGGTATGATCGAAGGCCGCGATCGTTTCTTTGGATCTACCATCGTGTCCCATGGTATACACCTTCCCTTGAAACGTGGTAACACTCGAGTAGCCGAGTCCCACATTCTTTTGCCAGGCAATTTTCCAGTTATCGAGGTTCGGATCAAAGTTGTCAGCGGCGGCTACCTGATTGTTTTCGTTGGGTCCCAGCCATTTTGGCCAGTCGGTAGCGCTAAGGGCGATACCTAAAGCAAGGTAGATTCCAATGGATCCGAACACGGATGTGATAGAACGAAAGGAGATTGGTTTCATAGCTAAAGTTGTAGATGACTTGAATGCCGAGTATATTCCTTACTTCCAGCTCTAGGTCAACTAGTGGACTGTAATACTGATTTGTGCTGCTTCGGACTTGCCGAGACTTTCCAAGTTTTGAAAGCTGGGTCGTCTAGGAGTTCCCCTAAGACTTACTGTTCTCTGTTGTTAGCAATGATCGCGATGGCGACTCCACTTTTAGGCAAGCCAAACGTCATCTATATTTTGGCGGATGATCTTGGTTACGGTGACCTTTCCTGCTACGGGCAAGCGACCTTCCAGACGCCCCACCTGGATCGATTAGCCGAAAATGGCATGCGATTCACGAGTCATTACGCGGGTGCCACGGTGTGTGCTCCTTCGCGCTATGTGCTCATGACAGGTAAGCACAACGGCCGGGCTGCAATCCGGGATAATCGGATCAATGCACTCGCTGAAGAGGAGTTTACTTTAGCCGAGCTTTTCAAAAAGGCGGGTTACCGCACCGGGCTCATGGGCAAGTGGGGTATTGGAACGCCTCCGGATGACAAGGATCCGAATCGGGCCGGCTTTGACGAGTTCTACGGCTACAATAATATGTTCCATGCTCATAATTATTATCCTGAATTTCTAATCCGAAACGGGAAGAAGGAGATGCTCCGAAATGTGGTGCCTGACTTCTTCGACGAGCCTACGGATTACATGCCGGTCGCCTATTACCTTGAGGGCCGCGGTGTTGCCACCAAGAAGGTCGATTACGCTCCTCAGATGATTCACGACGAGGCATTGGGTTTTATTGAGGACAACAAGGACAACCCGTTTTTTTTGTATTATGCGCTGAATATTCCTCACGCCAATAACGAAGCGGGAAGTGGTTATACGAAATCAGGTGAACGTATCCGCGGAAAACAGTTCGATGGCATGGCGGTTCCCGATCATGGAGCCTTTGCCGATAAAGACTGGCCGGTTCAGGAAAAAGGGTTTGCCCGAATGATTCAGCATATCGACGACTGGGTGGGCGAAATCGTTGCTGTGGTTGATCGATTGGGGCTCTCCAAGGATACTGTCATTCTGTTCTCAAGTGACAATGGGCCTCATCAAGAGGGCAATCACGATCACGAGTTCTTCAACTCGAATGGAGACTTCAAGGGGTATAAACGCGATCTTTACGATGGAGGAATCCGGGTCCCGTTCATCGTGTCCTGGCCCGGCACAGTTCCGGTTGGAACGGAGAGTGATTTGATGTCGGGCTTTCAGGATATGATGCCCGCAATGGCCGAGTTAATCGGTATCGAAAAGCCAGATACGGACGGAATCTCATTCTTGCCGACACTTTTAGGCAACGGTGATCTTCAAGCAAACCATGAGTTTCTTTATTGGGAATTTCCGTCGACCACGGGGAAACAAGCGCTCCTTTACCTGAATCAGTGGAAAGCGATACGTCAGGGGCTCTTTGAAAACAAGAATGCCCCTGTTGAGCTCTATGATATTACGAAGGATGTGGGTGAAGATCGTGACCTAGCTGCGGTTTATCCAGCTTTGGCAGATCGCTTGTTGGCCATGATGATGGAGCAGCATACGCCTTACACCGACGAGTGGAATCTTACTCAATAATTGCGGACCCGAAACTTCCATGAAAGTCGCTGTTATCACCGGAGGGCATCCATTTGATCTACCGGCTTTTCATCAACTGTTTCGAGAGCTTGAAGGTATCAATGCCTATGTCCAACATCTGGATGATTTCGGCTCCTCGTCCGAGGAGATTCGGGACAGCTACGACGCGGTCGTGTTTTATACCATGCAAATCGAGATTCCCGATGAAGGTACTTCGTGGTTTCTTCGAGATCCGCGCCCTGCTATCGAGCGCTTGTTCGAGCGAGGTCAAGGGGTTGTAGTCTGGCACCACTCCTTTTTCGCGTTTCCTGACTGGTCATTCTGGGACAGTGCCCTGGGACTTACCAACCGAACTGCAGAACCAGATGCGGGGTTCGAGTTTCACTTTGATGTGTCGCAGACCGTCGAAGTAATGGATCCCGATCACCCAATAATGCGTGGGGTTAAGGCGTTCGAGATAGTGGACGAAGGATATCACATGCCGGATGAAAAGATTGAAGGGTATCTGATTCTGAGTGTAAACCATCCTCAGACAATGTCTTCCACTGCTTGGACTAAGACGGTCGGAAGCAGTCGGGTCTTCTGTTACCAATTAGGCCACGATGCCCAAGCTTGGAATCATCCTTCATTTAGAAAAGTGCTCGCTCAGGGTATTTCGTGGGTGACGAACACCGGGGTGTAACTTTACCGTCTATTCTAATGAAACGCATTCCAGAAAACGAACACCTTGGTTACTCAGACACACCTATATTGACGGATTCCGGTTACCATGTCCACGATGGATCCCGGCCGCAGCCTCCAGTCGTAACTCCCGGTGATTCAGGGGAACCCCCGTCAGATGCCACGATTCTATTTGATGGTTCAACCCTGAATGCTTGGGAATCAATCAACGGCGGTCCGGTTCCTTGGAAGTTGATTGGTGACGGAAGCGTCGAGGTTATTCCTGAAACGGGAAATATCCGCACCTTGGAGTCGCTGGGTGATATACAACTTCATTTAGAGTTTCGTTCCCCGACCGAGATAAAGGGCGAAGGACAAGGCCGTGGAAACAGCGGCGTTTTCCTCATGGGCCTCTACGAGATTCAGGTGCTCGATAATTATCAGAATCCCACTTACGCGGATGGAACGGTTGGCGGGCTTTATGGCCAAAGACCTCCGTTAGTGAATGCTATCCGAGAACCCGGTAGTTGGAACACCTACGACATTCTGTGGGAATGTCCGGTATTCGAAGGCGGTAAGCTCGCGAAGCCCGCTCGTATCACAGCGCTCCTTAATGGAGTGGTTGTCCAACATGCCAATGAGTTGCTTGGTCCGACTACGCACAAAGATCTGCCGCCGTCGGAACCCCACGCTTCGACGGGTCCACTCATGCTACAGGATCACAAGGACCTCGTCCGCTTCCGAAATATCTGGTATCGCTCAATTGGCAGCTACGATCAGTAGAGCTAAGATTCTCCTAACTCCCGCAACATATGTCTTCCGTACAATTTAGATCACTGACCAAAGTTTATCCGGGATCTGGAAAGCAACCAGATGTTACGGCGGTTAAAGGAATCGATCTGGAGATTGAGGATCATGAGTTCATGGTGCTGGTGGGTCCATCAGGCTGCGGAAAGTCTACTACCCTACGAATGCTTGCTGGCTTGGAGGAGATCAGTAGCGGTGATTGTCTAATTGGTGATCAGCGTGTGAACGATGTCTTACCAAAAGATAGGAACATCGCCATGGTGTTTCAGAACTACGCGCTTTATCCGCACATGACGGTGTTCGACAATATGGCCTTCGGATTGAAGCTACAGAAGGTGCCCAAGGACGAAATACAGACGCGGGTGAACGAAGCGGCGGAAGTCCTTGGACTGGTTGATTTGCTAAAGCGAAAGCCGAAAGCTCTCTCTGGCGGTCAACGCCAACGGGTCGCCGTCGGTCGGGCTATTGTTCGGAAACCTCAGGTCTTTTTGTTCGATGAACCGCTCTCTAATCTCGATGCGAAAATGCGTGTGCAAATGCGCACCGAAATTTCCAAACTGCATTCTCGGCTCGACGCCACCATGGTCTATGTCACCCACGACCAGATCGAAGCAATGACTATGGGCGATCGGATTTGCGTCATGAATGACGGAGAGATCATGCAGGTTGATAAACCTCTCGATCTCTACAACCGACCTCAGAATATGTTCGTCGCAGGATTCATTGGTAGTCCTGCCATGAACTTCTTTAAAGGTCGGATCTCAAATTCCGGTGGATCGGTCCAGTTTATCGAGGATGGAGATGGCGCTGTGTCCGTCTCCCTCAACGAAGCACTTTCCTCACGTGTTCAAGACTACTCTGATAAATCTATCATACTTGGGATCCGTCCGGAAAATCTGATCCAAAAAGGAGAGGCAAGTGCCTCAACATTTCAAGCCCGTATCGAAGTCTGCGAACCCATGGGCTCTGAGACCTTTCTTTACCTAAATACCGGCTCTACGGATCTCGTCGCCAAAGTGCATTCAGATCACACCTACAAAATGGGTAGCTCGATTGAGTTGCATATGGATATGCAGCAAATGCACTTCTTTGATCCTCAGTCTGAAAAGGTAATCCAAGCTGCAACCCCAGACGGTGCGTAACCGGTGATAACTGGTGCCGAGAATCGAGCGTTATTTAAAGTGTTTAGTCTCTGCAGTATTGCGACCGTTTTTGGTCACAGGGTCGACGTTTGGTTTCGCTGTTTTATCCTTTAAATACTGCAACTAAATCGGTTCGGCGGTGTAATTCACACAACATGTTAAAAGAGCACCGCGATTCCTTTAGTACCGTTCAACCTCTTAGGCTCTGGCCTGGCGTAACGATTGTCATAGTACAATGGCTGCTAAGGTTCGTTGTGCCGGTTCTCATTCCAGGGGCCATGATTGTGGGGGTGATGGGGTCGATGGCTCTTGGCATATGCTTTATGCTATGGTGGTTGTTGTTTAGTGGGGCACGGTGGGCGGAGCGCATCGGCGGAATCGTCTTGATGGTGCTGGCTTTTTTCGTTGGCTCAATGTTGCTTCACGAAAGCATCTCAACGGCGATGATGGGGATTATGTTTCCCGTGTTTGCCATCCCTGGATTGTGCCTCGCTTTCATTCTTTGGGTTGTGTTTTGCCGACGACATTCGGATCGTCCAAAATGGGCATCCATGGCAATTATCTTGTTCCTGGCCACCGGTGTTTGGAGCTTGGTGAAGACGGCGGGCTTCTCTAGCGATATGAATCATGACTTCTCCTGGCGCTGGTCTAAGACCGCTGAGGAGCAACTAATGGTTGAATCGGGAGACGATAATTTAAGTGCTACCGCAGTGGCCGATTTTCGGGCGAGCGATACTAAATGGTCCGGCTTTCGTGGGGCTAACAGGGACAGCATTCTACGCAACCTACATCTCGATACCGATTGGTCATCCTCTCCTCCACAAGAGCTATGGCGTCGGTCGATCGGACCTGGATGGTCTTCCTTTGCCGTTCAGGGTGAGCTTGTGTTTACTCAAGAGCAGCGAGGCGAAGAGGAGGTGGTTTCGTGCTATCATTTACTAACAGGACAACCGGTATGGAAGCACGGCGACCCCACACGTTTCTGGGAAGCCAACGCTGGGGCAGGTCCTAGGGGAACACCGGCTCTAAGTGGTGATCGAGTATACGCTCTGGGCGCAACGGGCATCCTGAACGCACTCAATGTGGGCGATGGCTCTGTTGTCTGGTCGCGTCATGCACCCACGGATACAGGTGCCAAAATGCCTGGCTGGGGTTTCTCAGGCTCACCTCTCATTGTAGGTGGAAAAGTATTGGTAGCTACTGGCGGTACCCTCGTCGCATACGATAGTGACTCGGGTGATTTACTTTGGAAGGGTCCCAACGGAAAGGATGGTTATAGTTCACCCCATTTAATGACTATTGATGGCGTTGAACAGGTACTTTTGATGAGTAAGGCGGGTGCGGTTGCTATCGATCCTAAAAACGGATCTGTCCTCTGGGATTATGATTGGCCGGGTGGATCGCGTATCGTACAGCCCGCACAAAACGAGAATGGAGATCTCCTGATGAGTAAGGGCGAGACATCTGGGTTGAGCCGCGTGTCTGTTACCAATCAATCGGGAAATTGGAGCATCGAAGAAATCTGGACTACGAATCGAATGAAACCTTACTTCAGTGATTTTGTTGTTCATAAGGGCCATGTGTATGGCTTCGATGGAAATCGCTTGGTTGCGTTCAATATTGAGGCATCGAATCGAGTCTGGAAGGGAGGCCGCTATGGAAGCGGTCAACTCCTCTTACTGGCTGACCAGGATCTAATCCTCGTTATCACTGAGGAAGGTGAGCTGGCCTTGGCCAAAGCAACTCCCGATGAATTTACCGAGCTGGCCCGGTTCCCTGCCCTTGAAGGAAAAACGTGGAACCATCCGGTATTGGTAGGCGATCTCTTACTT
Organism: uncultured Opitutales bacterium; assembly: GCA_937920335.1. Taxonomy (GTDB): domain Bacteria; phylum Verrucomicrobiota; class Verrucomicrobiia; order Opitutales; family UBA2995; genus UBA2995. Next base: position 266 of record CALGUT010000124.1, on the reverse strand, counting down.
GTCCGCAACGATCAGGAAATGGCTGCGTTTCGGTTGGCGCTTGTGGATGGTTGACCTCATTCCTGGGCGGATAGCTTACCTAATTTGGAAGAAAAATCGGTTTTTGGTCGCTTAGCGGTCTGCTAAATCTGTACCCATAGGTAAATGAAATGCCTGTACGTTTTGCTATTCACTCTCTCTCTCTCGTGGGGTGTTCGGATCGGAGTAAGCTGACAATTGCTACCGTTAATAATTCAGACATGATCATTATGCAGCGCCTATCTTCC
>CALGUT010000123.1 GCA_937920335.1 uncultured Opitutales bacterium | reverse complement strand
CATCATCATGAGGACGACCACGAGCACGATCATCACGACCACGAGCACAGCCACGAGCACGATCATCACGACCACGAGCACAGCCACGATCATGGACACCACCATCACGATCACAATCTGCGGTCGGCTTATCTTCACGTGCTCGCGGATGCGCTTACGTCGCTGACCGCAATCATTGCACTTTTGGCCGCAAAGTACTTTGGCTGGATATGGATGGATCCGTTAATGGGAATCGTAGGTTCACTCCTCGTCGCCAAGTGGTCGATCGGCCTATTGAAGCAGACGAGTAGTGTTTTGCTGGATCACCAAGCAGCACCAAAGACGATGGAAACGGTTCGTTCAGCCATTGAGAGCGACGGGCACAGCCACTTGACCGATCTGCATGTCTGGTCGATCGGCCCAAACCGCTATGGCGTTATCCTTGGTATCGTTTCAGAAAACCCTGAATCACCAAAAGCCTACCGCAGTAGATTGGAAACCAAACGCTTCCCCCATGTGACGATTGAAGTCCATGACTTGAAAAAACGGGTTAGCTAATCCCTACTTCCGAGCGCGAATGTTCGCCTGCGGAGCCGTAAAAGCGAGCTTCGGGACCGAAGAGTAAAATCAGTGAGCATAATCGCCCAACAACAAAGTCCTTGCATCAATTTTGAATAAGGTGCTTAACCCACCACTTGTTCTTTACCTTATTTATCTAAAATAAATTTCCAACTGACCCAGGGAACGCTGTGAGAATCAGTGACAGTCGCGCTACGGTAACAGGCATCAAAGTCTGAAGTCCGAATACTGGCAGTAGGAAGCACCAAAACTTGTCGCAGAAACGAGTGGATGCAAAAGTAACTAATGGGAGCCGAAGAGGCATGCCCTCTAGCGTCATTTGTCCATTTGCGAACGCGCAAGTCACACTCACAAATGACATCCTTCCATCAACAATTCGGCAAACGGATATCTCTGTCCGCTTGCTTCAGTCTGCTTTGCCTGACGCTCCCTGCGCGTTCACAGGTTTCGGATCAGGTAACAGACGTTTATGACCTCGACCGCATAGTCGTGGTGGCTCACCGCTCAGAAGTGCCACTCCATCAAGTCGGCAGTAGTGTCGATATTCTAGAAGCCACAGATCTTCAAAAATCAGACCAACCGTTCCTGCTCGATTCCCTGCGCTTCGTCCCAGGCTTTTATCTACGAAATAACGGAAGTCCAGGCGGCGTATTCGGAATCACCACTCGCGGTCTCAATACGAACCCACCCACCGTCCTTATTGACGGTATAGAAGTCGATAATCCAGCGGATGGGCAGATCATAAATTTCGGAAGTCTGTTCGGAAATAACGTCTCCAGGGTAGAGATTTTGAAAGGACCACAAAGTTCACTCTACGGAGCGAATGCCCTTTCAGGAGTGATTAGCATCCATACGAAGGACGGACACTCGGACCCTGAAAGCAACGTCGGATTTAGCTACGGGGCTCATGATACGATTGCCGGTAACCTTAGCACCCAAGGAGCTCAGGGAAAACTCAGTTGGGCACTTAACGCCAACTACTACGAACACGCGTTTTCAGTGCAGGACAAATCGTTTGGACCCGAATGGGCCGACGATGATAAATACGAAAATTTCCAGACATCCCTCAAACTCGGGTATGAAATCAGCGAAACTACTTCCCTGAATTTCCTTACTTATTGGTTCGATACCTTCTCCGCTTTTGACCCCGGGTTACCCGATTCGCTATTTGGAGATCCAACGTTTGAAAACTTCACCGAAACCACACAGCTATTCTCTCGAATCGGGGCTGACTTCGAAGTCAACGACAGCTGGGATAGTACGTTCGGCGTGGCTTTCACCGATGTCGAATCGGTGACGGTAGCTGGCGGGCGATTTCCCAGTAATGGCGATCGTCTTAGATACGATTGGAAAAACGAACTCGAATTGAACGAACATTGGAAACTCGTCGCTGGTGCTGAATATGAAACAGAAGACAATCGAACTGAAGAGGTTACCAGGGACAACACGTCGATCTTCGCAGAGAATATATTGCCGATATCGGACGCCTTTACCTGGACTCTGGGAGGACGTTACGATGACAACAGTGCCTATGGTGAAGAGACCACGTGGCGATCCACATTTAGTTACTCGATAAAAGATACAGGATCCCGTTTCCGCGGTTCTTACGGAACCTCTTTCCAGGCACCCTCATTCTTTCAGCTTTTCAGTGCATTTAGCAGCGAGGACCTGAAGCCTGAATCAGGAGAGGGTTGGGATTTCGGGTTCGAACAAGCACTGGTGGACAGCAAGGTCTATTTCACGACCACTCTCTTTGGAAACGAAGTCGAGGATAAGATCGTCTTCAGCTTCGACAGCTTTACTTTCGCAAATGAAGATCTGTACGAAAGCAAGGGTCTCGAAACTGCACTAAAATTTCAAGTCGCGCAGAATGCAACCGCATCGATTGCCCATACTTACAGCGACGCCAATTACCTCGACGGAACTGAGGCTGAACGGGTACCTCGCAACATCTTCTCGATCAATGTCGATTGGCAGCCGTCCGAGAAAACGAATATCACTGTAAACGCGCTCACTGTAACCAGCCAATACAGTCTCAGGTCGTCGACGTCCAAACAGGAAGGCTATACAGTCGTCAATCTAGCCTCTCAGTATGACATAAATGACCGGACACAGCTCTGGCTGCGGATCGACAATCTGTTCGACGAAGAATATGAAGAAGTGTTGAGTTTCCAAACATCCGGTTTTGCCGTCTTCGGAGGAGCCAGGTTCAGCTTCTAGTGAAACGACTAAGTAAGATAATTTGTTTGAGCTCGCTGTGCCTCTTTTTAGGGGGCACCTCAGCGAAGCTATATTCGGATAATCGATACGCCGAAAATTTTAGCATCGAGCAGTTTTCAACGCATCGATTGCTAACGATTACGAATCCATGGCGCGGGTCTGGTAACTTGAGTCAAACCTACGCCTTGGTCTCGAAAGAGGATGCCGTCCCGGGTCTTCCTAGTGACGTAAAGATCATCCGTACTCCGGTTGAGCGAATCGTAATCACCTCAACCGTTTACTTGGGTCCGGTCCAGACGCTTGGGCTGCATGACAAGTTGGCAGGAGTAGCCTACGCAAACCTCACGAACGACGCGGACGTTCATCAGCGTATAGAGGATGGCCGAATAACAGCCATCCAAGGTGGCGCCGCCTTGGATATCGAGACCATCCTGAAGATTCGGCCGGATCTCATCCTTACCAGTACTTCGGGGGATGCCGTCTACGACGATCATCCAAGGTTGGAGCGGGCAGGTCTTCCTGTAGTACTCACCGCTGGATGGATGGAGAATCATCCGCTCGCCAGATCCGAATGGATTAAAGTGATTGCAGCTTTTGTGAACAAAGAAACTCAAGCAGAGAATTTCTTCGAAGGTGTTGCTGAAAAGTATGAAGCGCTAACGAACCTCACAACCTCCGTAAAAACTAAACCGACCGTATTTTCAAACGCACCCTACGGCGGCGTTTGGCACTTGCCCGGAGGCGCTAGCTACAATGCCCAGGCATTTGCTGACGCAGGTGCTCATTACCTCTGGGCGGACGATGAGACTGCTGGTGGAATCCCACTGGATTTCGAAGTTATTCTTTTTAAGGCTGCCGATGCAGACATATGGTTGAATCCCGGGGCCCACAGCTCTCTTGCCTCGCTCGGCTCAGTAGATTCAAGGCTCTCCGGCTTCCGTGCATTCCGCGAAGGTAACGTATTTAATAATACGGTACGGGTAAATACTCACGGAGGAAACGATATCTGGGAACGTGGGATTAATAGCCCCGACGAAGTACTGGCCGACCTCATCAAAATCTTCCACCCGGATTTATTACCAGATCATCAGTTTATTTACTATGAGCAATTGAAGTAGCCCAGAACTAGGCCGTTGTTACTACAACTTTTTATACGAAGAAGAAGGAGCAACCACCACCGAGGAATGAAATGACGACACCTCAACGAGCGATAGCGAGAATAACAAAAGCTCAGAAAACACAAAATGACAGAAACTGAAATCAACCAACTTGCAGATACGAATAGAGAAACCGCTTTCTCAATACACACATATATCAAGAACGGATTTTTAGAAAAAGTCTACGAGAACTCCCTTCGAAATCGATTAATGACGCTTGGGCTGAATGTTGAACAACAGGTAGCAATTCCTGTTACAGATGAAGATGGATCGACAGTGGGAGAATACCTTGCAGACCTCATTGTAGAAAAACATATCCTGATTGAACTAAAAGCAGTAAAATCTATCTCTAACGAACACACAGCTCAAATTCTGTCATACCTGAAAGCAACCGGAATTGCCCACGGTCTCCTGACTAATTTTGGCGCCGAGAAACTACAAATTAGAAAGTTTATTTATTAAACCCATCGACCCCTTTTGCGTCTTCTGCGTATTTTGTGGTTCCCAACAATGACCTCTCCTAGTTCACCAATTACGAAACGAAGCCCCCTACTCCTCTACGGTGGGCTAGTATTGGTGTTGCTAGTCCTGTTCGCGGCGAATGTGTGCTTGGGATCCATCATCATTTCAGGGGGCGACCTACTTAGAGTATTTTTAGGAAGCGAATCTGTAGATTCAGTTATAAGACAAATCGTAATCGACTTCCGGCTCCCTCAAGCACTCACCGCCCTCTTTTCTGGTGCAGCTCTAGGCGTATCCGGATTATTGATGCAGACTGTCTTTCGAAATCCATTGGCGGATCCCTTCGTACTGGGAGTTAATTCGGGTGCCAGTCTGGGAGTGGCCGTAGTCATTTTGGCGATGGCCCCTGCAGGGTTGGTCCTGACTCAAGGACTCGGGGTGACCGGACACGTCTTAGTCGTCGTCGCAGCGAGCTTGGGTTCCGCCAGCGTTCTATTACTCATTCTCATCCTCGCTCGCCGAATGGATGTCATGTCCATTCTTATCCTGGGTCTCATGATCAGCTATACGGTCGGAGCTATCGTAAGCCTACTCATGTTCTTTAGTATGGCCGAGAGACTACAGTCGTTTCTCACCTGGTCATTCGGCCAATTCGGTAATGTTACCTGGGGACAGATGCCGATCTTCATGCCCGTGATTGCCGTTGGATGTTTTTCAACGCTCCTACTTTCTAAACCGCTCGACGCCCTTCTTCTAGGAGAGCAGTACGCAACCAGCCTGGGAACTCCGGTAAAGCGGACCCGCTACTGGTGCTTAATAGTCGCTTCCGTTTTAACGGGAACCATCACTGGATTTTGCGGACCCATCGGATTCTTGGGTATCGCGGCGCCACACCTTTGTCGCTATTTGTGGCAAAGCTCAGAGCACCGAAAACTGATTCCAGCGACCCTCCTAGTTGGAGCCTCGCTTGCACTGGCCGCCGACCTGATCGCCAAGGCCCCTGGATTCGACACAGTTCTACCATTGAATGCGATCACTGCGCTCTTTGGTGCCCCCGTAATTATCGTAGCACTCGTTAAACAGGGTAGTCTTAAAACCCTCTTTGGGAAATGAGCACCCAAACACCCATACTTAAGTCAGATGAATTAGCGATCGGCTATACCGACCGGAAATCCGGGACCAAACAGATTGCAGAAGGATTGAACCTCGAGCTCCATCGGGGACGATTCGTCTGTCTGCTCGGTCCGAACGGGACTGGAAAATCAACGCTTATTCGGACACTCGCTGGCCTGCAAGAGAAGCTGGCCGGCAACGTCTATCTAAATGGAGAAGCCTTGGAGACCTTATCACCCCGAAATCGGGCAAGGACTATAAGTCTCGTCCTAACTGACTTGATGCCCATGGGAATATTCTCGGTGTATTCTCTGG
>CALGUT010000122.1 GCA_937920335.1 uncultured Opitutales bacterium | reverse complement strand
TGTTGTCGGTTATTTGTACGGCAAATGGATGATGTACATCGCCGGTGAGGATCATGATAGGTTTCTCGATGTCGTCCATCATCTCAATGAGTTCTTCTCTTTCTTTGACGTAGGCGCAAAATCCGTCGCCCTTCGTATCGGTATCGATGCCCCACACGTGATAGCCGGAATGATAGATTACCCAGGGATCACCTGATACGACGAAGATGAAATCAGCCGGAGAGTTTTTAACGGTATCCATAAACCATTGTTTTTGGACCGGGCCGAGAATTGAATTCTCATCTTCGTAGGCCAACTCCGCGCCTTTGAATTTAGTCCGTTCACTCCGCGTATCAATAAAGATGAAATGACTGTTGCCGACGAGTCGATCGAAGTAGTGGTGAGTGCCGATACTGTAAGGAGCCGTATTCGTTTCTTTAAGCGCAGGCGTGACCTCAATCGAGTTTTTATTCAATATCTTTTCAATTTTATAGACTCCTGTGTTCTGTCCGCCGCGTTCTGATCGTTCAGGTTTGTAACTGCCCTTATAAAAAGGTCCGATATGCAGGGTGCTGACCTGATCCAGGTCTAGAGTTGAAAAATCGGCATTGAGATCAGTTAGTATGGAACTTTCCTTTTTCAGTTGCGCATTGCCGAAACGCACCTGTCCACGCTGGGGTTGCTGGTCATTGGCCCAGTTGGCATAGTATTGCCAGACTTCGATCGCCGGATCGCGGACCAGGTAGTTTCCATCGCCCAAGCCGACCTCTCCGGCACCATCAATGTTGTCGGTGACTTCATGGTCATTAAATATAGTAAACATCGGAACGTCCCGCAGAAACCGGTTAAGCGCAGGGCTGCGCTCCAGGTAGAGCTTGTAGTTATCTTCCAAACCACTTTTACCGCCGTTGAGAAGCTCTTCGTATGTGTAGTCGCCATTTATAATATGAAACGCGAGTCGTTCGCGGTGTTTCTCCCACAGTGTATTGAAAACCGGGGGATCTGCGTAGATGCCGTAGGTATCCTTAGGGGATCGCTGGCGCTGACAGGCTCCAATAGAAAACGAAAAATTGAATAGGCCAGCTGGATTGAATTCATGGGGGTAGCTAGTTGAATCGGGTAGGGTACGAAAGCTTGGCCAGGGTTGCTTGACGGCATGACGCGTATCCACAATCTCTCCGCGAACCAGGACCGCGTAGTAGTAGCGGGTATTGGGCTTGAGCTCGTCAATCTCGACCCAACCAGTGAAGTCGTTTTCGGCGAGAGTATTTCCAGACGTTGCTGGAGCGTCGTCAAACGGAAGTCTTTCACTGACCTTGATTTCGAACGGCATAGCTTCTCGTGTCCGAATCCAAATTTTTACAGAATCGGATGTTACGCCTCCAAGGACCGGACCATGCGTGATGCCGAGGCTCTGATACGGAACTACATGATTGGCGACCGGATCCGGCCAATCGGTGTTTTGTCCGGAAACCGTTAGAATCAAACTTGTTAAGGAGATCGAAACGGAAAGGACTCTAAGGGTAGTGGGTTTCATGGTTTGGGTATTCGGTTTAACGTGTAATAGGCGTCTGGATGTAACAATGGTTCGCCGTTTGAATTCGAAACGCCATCAGCATGAAGTTCGTGAACATAGTAAGGGCGTAATCCTTCTACAGTCAGTCGAACAGACAGTCGGTCATCACTGACTTCAGCGCGAGTGATCACGTTACCTTTCTTTTCCAATTCATCTGATCCATAGGCGCTCGAATAAATGTAGGTGTAGTTGTTCATGCGGTACGACGCTAGATTAGAAGCGGTCTTTGGATTAACCGGCTCAGTGAAAACCAATTCGAACCCATCATGTTTAGCCCTCATTTCTTTGATCTCAAAAGGTATCTCCCCATTCCAACGAACCCGGACGAGTCCGTAGGCGCGGTTGCCCAGGGACGACCATCCGCGATTGGTCATGCCAACGTAAAGACTGCCGGTTGGAGAAAATGCCAAGCGGAAAACGGCTGACGGAAATTTATCGAGAAATCTGAAACAGGCGCCTTGATATTCACCATCGACCTTTTCGAGGAATACACGGTTCACTTCCACGTTTGTAAATTCTCCCACAAGAAGCTGGCCGTCGAACGGGCCGAATGCGCCGTCTTGGTCGATCACTTGTATGTCCGTAGCGCTTCGTCCGACTTTGTTATAGGGAAGCCACACGGCGGGAGGTACAAGCTCGGGCAGTGATTCAAGTGCTTTGGGATAGATCACACCATTGGGAGGGTCGCTTGAAAGTTGCAGGGGCGAACCGGGTAGGGACTGAGAAGCGATACCAGAAGGGTTGCCGTAGAAGGCGCCGGATCTAAGGTGGCTGATGGGTGTGGCAGGCATCCACGTTCCCTGCTGGTCGCTGTAAAACATATCGCCTTCAAGGTTGGTTCCGAGCCCTGATGGCGATCGCATGCCGGCTGCCTGAGGAGTGACGGATCCGTCATCGTTCAGGGTGAGACCCCAACCCCTCCAGGGTGCGTCGTTGTCCGATCCGGGTCCCATGTCGATATTGGTGGTGATCCAGAGCCGTCCCTCTCCGTCCCTTTCGGGTCCATAAACGTAGCCATGATAAGCTCCCGATACATTCCAGCCCGCTGCGGCGACTCGGTACTCATCTGCGATATCATCACCGTCGTTGTCCACCAGGCGCGTAACCTCATTTCGCTGAGCCACTAAAAAACCGTTTCCATCTTCTAGCAATCCAAGTGGCTCGAAAAGGCCAGACGCAAAACGGGTGTATGTTATAGCCTCTGCATTGTCCGATTCGGTACCTTCGAGGATCCAGACTTCTCCCTTCCGAATCGCGACGGCCAATCGGTCTTCCTTAGTCCAGACTAATCCACCCACTTCCAGAGGAATGCCTTCTGCGGGCGTCCAGTCTTTCGCACGTGGAGCAGAAGGAGTACTGGCGGTTAGGATCTCAAAGTAGTCATAAGAATCGTTCGCGCAGACCGCTACTATGGGAAAAAGGAATGTTACTAAGAGCCTGATTACCATTGGTAGATAAAACTCCGTGTCAGGTTATCTGGTTTTTCGACCTCAGTTACGGTAACTTCGTGCGGATGGGTGGGCTCTAGAGTATTCCTTTGAGCCAAACTCGCATAACGAATGGTTCGTTGAATTCCAGGCTCGTTGTTTATGGTTGTGACTGGTTCGTAACGTTCCAATAGATCGACTCCATCACTTTTGAGTAGAAATTCTGGAATTCCGGTTGGATCCAACCGGTAGCCCTGATAGCTAATTGCCGTGTTCACTTTTTCCTGTGGCCAACGCATGATTTCGTCGCCAAGGGGTATTTCAAATTCTGGGTAACGAGAGAACCAGGTCCGATAAGCGTCGTAGAACCGACCTTTCCAAAGCATAGCGGGTGAACCGGTTGTGCCGTTAAATGCGAGATGAATTCCCTCAGGGTAACCAACCAGAATGACGTTTGTTCCGATACCATCCATAAACGAACGCTGGATGACCGGTCTG
>CALGUT010000121.1 GCA_937920335.1 uncultured Opitutales bacterium | reverse complement strand
CATTGAAACTTACGCCGTGCAGGCGAAACCGATCGATAAAAAGAGTTACTGGGGTAGCCGTGGTTGGGGGAGTGAAAATCGCTCTCCTGAGCTTTCGACCGAGTATCCGCCTCCGCTGCGCCGCCGGTTCATTTATTCCAAAACGATTGATACCGTGATCGTCAAGATGACTACGGATGACGGGTTGGTCGGGTGGGGCGAAGCGAAAGCACCCGTGGCTCCGCAGGCGACCAAGCAGATCATTGATTTGTTACTTGTACCCATCGTTATGGGACAGGATCCCCACGATGTAGTTGTGCTCTGGGAAAAAATGTATGCCGGTATGCGCGTACGAGGGCACCGCGCAGGCTTCTACCTGGAAGCTATTAGCGGCATCGATATTGCCCTGTGGGACCTGATCGGAAAATCGGTCGGTAAACCTCTTTATCAACTCCTCGGAGGAAGCTTTCGAAACCCGGTCCGGGTCTACGCATCCGGCCTGCCTGCACTCAGCTATGAAATGCCAAACGAAGCGTTTGAGAAACTGGCGCAAGATGCCCGGGACTTAAAGGAACGCGGCTACACCGGTCTCAAAATGGCGATCGGCAAAGGTATCAAAGGGGATCTCAAAAGTATTCGAACCGTCCGTGCGGCAATGGGTGACGATTTTCTCATATATACCGATGCCGCAGGAGTCTATGATCGAGCTCAATCCATGCATATAGGCCATGCCCTGCAAGAACTGGAGTGTGCATGGTTCGAAATGCCAACCGCCCCAGAAGATATCGCAGGCTACGGCGAGATCGCCAAAGCACTTAGAATTCCGATCGCGATTGACTCCCTTACATCGCGTTACGAAACCGCCGAGTTCATTCGCGCAGGTGGCCTGGATGTCGTCTTGCCCGACGCTTGCAGGGCTGGTGGCATTACTGAATGTAAACGCATTGCCGAAATGGCCGATGGGTTCGGACTGGCATTTGCTCCCCACATCAGCATTGGTTCTGCCATTCACTTTGCGGCCAGCGCACACTTGGCAACAGCCATGCCCAATACGATTACCTCCGAGTATTGGTTCGGTGATAACCCTCTTGGAAACTGTATCTTAGAAGAACCGCTTAGACTTGAAAATGGCTACATGTACACGCCGGAGAAACCGGGTCTGGGAATTGAAATCAACGAAGCCGCGCTCCAGAAAATCATGCGTGGACAATAAACTTTCACCTTCTATCCATCAAAACGATTCAATGAGAAAATTACTACCTATTTGCGCTCTGTTACTCGTAGCTAATCTGTCGACACGAGCCGATAGTGATCACTTCGGAAATTTAATATTCGAAGATACCTTCGACCGAAACGAATCTCAAGAGCTCAAAGATGAGCCTGGAAATGAGTGGACGACCAGCAGCGACAAGACAGCGAAGGGCCACAAAGAAGTCGATCTCCAGGATGGCCACATGTATATCTATACTCATGCCGAGGCCAACCATGCGACTTCCGTGCGCCACGCGTTTGAGTTCAAAGACGGAACACTCGGCCTGAGGTTCAAGCTCGATGATGTAGATGACACGCTCACCTTAAATTTTGCTGATATGGATCTTAAGACAGTTTGGGCCGGCCATCTTTTTAAGGTTACTATTGGTACAAATGAGACCAAAATAACAGATCAGAAAACCGGTGAAATGGATCTCAAGATCCGAGATGCAAGGAAGGAAAATACGCTCAGTGATAAACAGATGGCTATGGTTTCTAAAAAGTCCAAGACCTTTGAGCACAACCTAACCACGAAACAATGGCATCAAGTGTATGTAACGATCGAGGGCGATGAACTCCACTGCACGATCAATAATAAACAGGTCGGATCGTTTCAATCTGAAGGATTTGCTCATGAGACAAAGGGACTTCTCCGCCTACTGGTCGCAAAAAACGCATACGTGGATGACGTTAAGATCTGGCGAAAAGAGTAAACGCTAAAAATCCCGACTCTCCGACCATATACCAAAGGCTACAGAATCCATCACGAGCTCAATCAAACTTCTGATAACTTAGTGAGCTTACAACTGCGCTGCAGAACTGCGGGCTCTTTCCGAACCGTTCGTCACCATAAATGATTCGAGGTTCGAATAGGTTAAAATACCCTGCCGAAGTCGAATCAGATCCACCTTCGAACGAATACAGAATGGACAATATTCAAACAAAGATGTAACTCTCTTCCCAATCTGTGGAGTACACCGTATTTATACTACCCTTATTAATTTTAGAAATGAGCCACAAAACTACCCTAAAACCTAGTCACCGCGGAGCCCTATGAACATAAATCGTCGCTCATTCCTGAAAGGATTAGGAGGTGCTTTAGCGCTTCCCCTATTAGAGTCCTTTTCCGTCGGCAGCATTCCCACTAAAGTTCCTACAAGGTTTCTCGTCGTTGGAAATCCATTGGGAATGCACCCCGAGCATTTCTTTCCCTCCGCTTTCGGGAAAGATTTCACGATGTCTAAGACACTTGAGTCTCTAGGGTGGTTAAAAGACCGCACGACTATTTTGTCCCACACCGACCACGGGATGGTCAGCGGTCATGGAAGAGAAGTTGCCTTCCTGAATGGTATACTGCCGGAGAACAGTATAGCCTATCCGGAAAAAAATATCTCCATAGATCAATTGATCGCGCGCCGCACCGGATCGAGCGTTCGCTTTCCGTCCATCCATACAGCACTGGAACGCGGTATTCGTATGAGCTGGAATTCTAACGGAGTGGAGATCAAGCCTTATACAGACCCACAAAAATTATTTGATAAACTCTTCCTGAACCTGACAACTGAGCAACGGAAGACTCGTCGAGAACTGATTGAACGAAACGGGAGTATTCTGGATGCTGTGGGTGATCAGCTATCGAGCCTAAAACGCAACGGCACAAAAACCGACAAGGAACGCTTGGATCAATATGAAACCTCCGTACGAGAACTTGAGGGTAGTTTCTCAGATCGAGCAAATTGGATAGATAAAGACAAACCCACCTACGACATCTCCGATCACTTCAAGAGCTTTGAGGTCACCGTCGAAAATCGCTACAATGCCATCTTCGATATGATTGGTTATGCGTTTCAAACTGACCTCACCCGGGTAGCCACTGTCGCCTTTCCAAATGAACTTAGTTACACAGATGTCGACGGAGTCACTCGCGGCTACCACGCCTGCACCCACAACGGAAAAGACGAAAAGGTGATTGCAGAGTTGGTTGCAATCGAATCGTTCCAAATAGCTCAATTATCCCGCTGTCTGCTAAAACTGGACGCCATACAGGAACCGAATGCCGAGGGATCCATGCTGGATCACACAGTCGTCCTGTTTGGCAGCGGTATGGGCTACGGCGGCACTCACTCAAACCGAAACTTACCCATCATGGTAGCCGGGGGAGGATTCAAGCACTTGGGCCATGTGGATACTCGCAGCAGCGCAGGTAAAAATATGCCTCTTTGTAATCTCTACGTCACCCTCCAACAACGGTTCGGTATTGAGAGCGACAAGTTCAATACTAGCACTGGGTCCTTCCAATTTCGTAATGCGTAGGCTATTTATAACTACAATTTTATCAGCTATCCTGACAGCGCACATCTCCATTCAAGCTAATCCGGCATTGATGGAAACTCACTGTGCTAAATGCCACAATGACGATAAGTTGAAGGGAGATTTCAGCCTAAGCCACCTGGGCAGTAGTCCCAGTGATGAAAATGCTTTTCTGTGGGAAGACAGTCTCGACTATGTTACCCTCGAAGAGATGCCGCCGCCCGAGAAGAGCGAACTCACTGCAGTTGATCGTGAGCTTATCACTAGTTACTTAACACAACGGGTCCGTGAATACCACGAAGGTGATAATCAACCGTTGCGCATTAAACCCAGACGCCTCAATAATCGGGAACTTGCGAACAGTGTCCGTGACGTACTTATGATCGAGGACGTTGGTACACACCAACCGACGGCCAACCTGTTAGGAGATACTCTTGAAGATGGATTCGATACCAATGGTGACGCTCTCGGCCTCTCAGAGTTTCACTTAGAACAATATATTGAATCACTCCGAAAAATCGTCGACGCCACTATACACTCCGGAGAAAAACCGGAAACCAAAACATACCTGGTTAGTTCCGATAAGCTTAAAGTGACCAACCTGTCGCAACGCCCACGGGAAGAAAAGGCCAACCGGACTGATGAGAGTATAGATATTTTAGATATACGTCTAAATGCCTACTTCGAAAACTTTGATGTAGTTCCCTATTCAGGAAAATATCGAATAAAAATTCGTGCAGCGGGAATCGATCGCGGCATCTACGCAGCAGAGGAAACGGGCATCTATCCCAACGACCCGATTCAACTACGCATTCAACTGGGAGATCGGAAACACGACTTCGACCTGCGCGATAACAAAGTTACCGAAATAGAGCTCGAAGAATGGATATCTGCAGACACCCGAGTACTCCTTTCTCACCACACCGATGGCCTTCGTATGAAGGGGAACGGCAATTTCAAATTTCAATACCGCATCGCTCACGACTACCTGAAGGAAAATAACAAAGAGCTCTACGGAAGGGTTGTTCGCGAAGAGGTCCCGCTCGCAAAATTCAGGAGTACAGCGCCTAGCCATTGGGTTCATTGGACCAGTTACTGGCAAGGGCCACGTCCTCGTCTTTACAGCGCAGAAGTGAAAGGTCCGATTTACGAAAGCTGGCCACCCAAACGCCAAATAGCTTTAGTCGGAAAGAATCCCAGTGTGGCCAACACCGAGAAAATTCTCGCACCTATCGCAGAACGGGCCTGGCGGAGGGAGCTTCATGAAGGCGAGCTCGATGCCATAGTTGGACTTGTTCAATCCAATGCAGAAAAGCTGGGTACGATTGAGGCACTCAAGGAAGGTATCGTTGCCATTATGGTTTCGCCATCCTTCCTACTGATCAACCCGGAAGACGGCGATCCAGCCGATCGATTTGCAACCAAGTTCAGCTACTTTTTAAAAAGTACAACACCCGATGAACGTATCTTAAGCTACGCCCGCAAAGGGCGGCTAGATGATTTTAGGTCTGTGCGTTCGGAAGTGCGCCGTCAATTTCGCAAAACCGAAGCCGAGGAATTCTTGAAAGAGTTTCCCCATGCCTGGCTGCAGTTGGACCGTATTAACTTCATGGCTCCTGATCCCGATCACTTTCCACTCTACAATCGTAAGCGGTTGAGCGAAGATATGGTCGAAGAAGCACTCGCGTTTTTTAGCCATGCAATCGAAGAGAATATTCCAGTAACCGAATTTCTCTCAGCAGATTACTCATTCATCAATGCAGACCTCGCTCAAGTCTATGAGGTCGATGAAGTTCCACGGGATTCCAAACTGCGCAAGTATAGGTTTAAAGATGGTCGCCGTGGTGGACTACTCGGCATGGGCGCTTTCCTCACCTTGACCGCAGACAGTCTAGGAACCTCTCCCATCCATCGGGCCATCTACGTCATGGAAAACCTTTTAGGCATCCACCCCAACCCACCTCCAGCTGATGTTAAAATTGAGGAGCCAGACATCCGACAAGCCAAGACGATCAAGGAGATCCTCTCAGCTCATGCCTCCGACGAAAACTGCGCTTCCTGTCACCGGAGCATTGATCCATATGGTTATGCATTTGAGAATTTTGATCCCGTAGGCGCCTGGCGCGATGCGTATACTATGCAGATCGCCCCACGCCCCTCAGAGGCAAAACTCAAGGAAATCGAAACCGAGGATGCTCGACTCGATTCCCTCGGATTACCACCCCTTCCAAGACCTTGGGAAAACGAACCAATTCCCGTCGATGCTACCGAACAATTTCGCAACGGTACTTCATACAAAGATATTATCGAATATCGTAAGCTGATGTTAACCGATGGAAACCGAGATCGCTTCGTCCGCTGTTTCATTTCGAAGCTGCTAACCTACGCCAACGGCGTTGAACCAGACAACTACTGGGAAATTGAAAAGATCTTGGCCAAATCAGCTGAGAACAACTATCAGATCATTGAGACTATAGCCGCAGTCGTGGATAGTCCTCTATTTAGAGAAGAGTAAAACCACCATCCCAATGTTTTTGCCCCGCACTTACATCGCTCTTTCGATTTGGAGCCTCATTTCAATTGTATCTGTACTTCAATTACAGGCTACTAATCCTGGAACAAGACCCAACATTATTTTTCTTCTGGCCGACGATATGGGATATGGCGACCTCGGTTGTTTCGGCTCTCCAGTCGTACAATCTCCCCATCTCGACAAGCTTGCCTCTCAAGGCACCAAACTCACTCAGTGCTACTCAGCCAGCCCCAACTGCTCTCCCGCCCGAGCGGGAATACTAACCGGGCGAAGCCCTTACCGGGTCGGCATGTATGACTTTGCCCGTTTTAAGCCCCTGCATATACCAGAGGATGAAACCACCGTTGCAGAAAAACTAAGATCGGCCGGCTACCAAACAATGTTCGCCGGTAAGTGGCATTGCTCGGGTGATTTCGAATCCGGTAACCAACCCTACCCCGGCGATCATGGTTTCAACCACTGGCTCGCACACAAAGGCAACTTTGGAAAAGACCCGGACGATTTTCTTCGCAACGGAAAACCCGCCGGAAACATTGAAGGCTGGATGAGTGAACTCGTCGTAGATGAAGCAATGAATTGGATCGATGACCGTAACGTCGACGAACCCTTCTTTGCTTGCCTCTGGTTTAGCGAACCTCACACGCCTGTTCTCGCAGCAGATGAATTTCGAAGTCTCTACCCAACCGAAACGGTGGAGCCCCACCTGAGAACGCTCGCAACATCGGGAGGCCCTCAAGTGATTCGCAGACAAAATCTCCAGAACCCGGATCTCTACTTTGGCTGTATCTCAATGCTCGATCACCATATTGGCAGGTTGCTCGACTATCTCGACGAAAAAGGACTCTCTGAGAACACACTGGTAGTATTTACATCCGATAATGGGCCCGAACACCGAACTAGCACCGCCTTCGGTAGCTCCGGTCCTCTGCGAGGCGCAAAAGGGCACATCCACGATGGCGGCATACACGTCCCCGGTATCGTTCGCTGGCCCGGAATAATTTCCGCAGGTACTACGAGCAAAGAGCCGATTAACGGAACCGACTGGTTCCCGACATTCTGCGCCGCAGCCGACATCACTCCCCACACAGATAGACCACTCGATGGGGCCAATACACTGCCAGCTCTCGTTGAGGGAAAACCCATCGAACGAGAGAAACCCATGCTCTGGTGGCTTTGGCACGCCCGAGGTGGAAAGGAAGTCGCGATGCGCGATGGAGATTACAAACTTCTTGCATCCATGGACCCGCAATTGGAACCCGGATCGATTGCCGACGCAAAGCAACCCGATGGCTGGTCGATTATCCAATTCATTAAGGAAGCAAAGCTCACACGCTTCGAAATGTTCAACCTTTCGAACGATCCTTCCGAGACAACCGACCTCGCCCAACTGGAGCCAATACGATTCAGCCAACTCAAGTCCCGGATGACCGAACTATACGAAGAGATTCAGATAGAAGGCCCCATGGTCAACATGCAGTTCAAATAAAGTGATTTTTAGAGAAACATAGAACCAGAAATTATGTACTGCTCGAAAAGGAGAAGATCTAGTCGGTTGGTGACTTCTCCAAGAGTTAGAATCCGACCTTAAGAAGCCTTCAAAAATTCAACGATTTGGAGATTCCAGCGTTAATGCGGATAAATCATTTTCAGATCATTTCCGTAGCAACCCGCCCGAATCCTCTTTGACATAGCGGATACCCAACGTAACTTGGGACTATCTTTCGGAATTATGCCACGGTTTCAATCGCTTACTACCTTTTTTGGTTTCTCACTATTTAGCTTCGCCGCAAGGGCTGAGGTCGACTTCGCTCGAGATATTCGTCCCATCCTCAATGCCAGTTGCGTGGAATGCCATGGTGGAGTGAAGGCAGCAGGTAACGTCTCGTTCGTTTATGAAGATCGAGTGATCGATTTTGAAGGCAAGTCAGGTTATACAGTCGTATCTCCGGGCAACATTGAGGACTCCGAAATAATTTTCCGCATAACAACAGACGACGAAGATGATCGCATGCCGCCTCCAGAAGACCATGCATCACTATCGGCAGACGAAATAGCGGTCATCAAGGAATGGATTGAGCAAGGTGCCGAATGGAGCAACCATTGGGCTTTCGAAAAGCCGATCCGCCCGAACATTCCGGAAACGAGATTCGATGAACAAGCCAATGGAGATATTGACCGATTCCTGTTCAGTCGGTTGGAAGACGAAGGCCTTATTCCAAGCCCAATCGAAGAACCTGGACGCATGCTACGGAGACTGAGTCTCGGACTCACCGGGCTACCTCCAACGATTGAAGAACTCGATGCCTTTGAAACAGCTTATGCCCAGCATCCTCACAATGCGGTAGAAGCCGCTGTCGACGACCTGTTAAAACGCCCAGCCTTCGGAGAACGCTGGGCGACGATGTGGTTTGATCTCGTTCGTTACGCCGATTCGGGCGGACTAGGCCTTGATCAACCGCGGACCATCTGGGCTTACAGAGATTGGGTCGTGAAGGCCTTCAACGATGATCTACCGTTCGACCAGTTCACGATCAAACAACTCGCGGGGGACCTATTACCTGAACCGACCATCGACGATTTGATCGCGACCGCTTGCCAACGTAATACTCAGACTAACAACGAAGGCGGTACGGACGATGAACAGTTCCGGGTGGAAGCCGTTATCGATCGAGTCAATACGTCCTGGCAGACCTGGGGCTCGATTACATTCGGCTGCGCTCAATGCCACGATCATCCCTACGATCCATTGACCCAGATTGAGTATTATCGCTTCATGGATTTCTACAATAACTCGGCGGACTCGGATCTCGAAAATGATGAACCTTTGCTAAAAGTGCCGGAAGATCCGGATCGTTATAACGAAGCAGCTGAGTTGCGCCGAAGCATACTCGCGCTCAAGGAAATGCTCTGGAAGACCGGAACAGATCTGAAGAACACCACCAAATGGTCGGGGCTCAAAAACCTTTCTGTCTCTGCAGACAACGGGACGAACTATATCGTAGTTGATAAACCAGCACACTCTGAATTCCACACGGTCGGTACCGTGCAAACCAAGACCCATACTTTGATCGATATTCCAGCAGCCCAGCTGGGTGACGCCTCAATAACCGCTCTGCAACTCACTGTATCGCCGCTAGATCCTGAAACCTCCCTGAAAGACCCTGAATGGGGATTCTTGATCGATGACCTAGAAGCGTGGATTGTGAAAGAGGAGGCGAGCCGAATACCCATTAGGTTTAGCATGAGCGTCCCAGACGTTCCCTGGATGCCAACCGACCCGATGGGAATGATTGGCCCCAACGGCAACAACTGGGGCGCAGACTCGCGCATACACCACGCCCGAACACTAGTCCTTGTTCCAGAGAGACCTTTATTATTGGACGAAAACTCACATCTTTCCCTTCGCATTCACTGTAACAAAACCGGCCACGGCAGCCATCCCATGGCTATAAAACGCGGGCATCTTGCGAGCAGTTCAGATGGTCGCTGGACTGAACTGGCAGCCAAGGAATCGGAATCTGACCAGAGGACACAAGAACTTACCGAACTGATCTGTCAGCTCACCGACATGCCTGGGACAACTGTACCCATTATGCAAATGCGTCCGGACAGCTTGGCCAGGCCGACCCACTTATTCGAACGCGGAAACGTCATGGAAAAAGGGGATATCGTTTTTTCCGGTCTTCCAGCAACCTTTACAAAAGTAGCACCAGCTCCTGATAGACCCGATAGACTGGATATGGCTCGCTGGTGGGTGTCTGACGATCACCCGCTCACCGCTCGGGTCTTTGTCAACCGTCTATGGAAACAACTATTCGGAATAGGAATCGTCCCGACACTGGAAGACTTCGGTTCTTCGGGAGACAAACCCACGCATCCGGCGCTCCTTGACTACCTCGCACTGCGTTTTCAGCAGGATTATGACTGGAGCACAAAATCAATGTTAAAAGAACTAGTCCTCAGCCACGCATTCCTTCAATCCTCAAGGATCTCACCCGAGGTTTTGGAACTGGATCCTGACAATCGTCTGTTGGCACGCGGACCTCGCTTGCGACTTAACGCAGAAATGGTTTGGGATCAGGCACTAGCCGTTAGCGGACTCCTCTCAACCAAACAAGGAGGGCCGCCGGTCCATCCAACATTACCGGAAGGTGTATGGAATCCGTTCGCAGGATGGGATAAATGGACAACGCCTGATCGAGGTGACGAAGATCGATATCGGCGATCTATTTACACCTACACAAAACGAAGTATTCCATTCCCCACATTTGCCACATTCGATGCTCCCTCCCGCGAGTTCTGCAATCCCCGCCGCCTGACATCCAATACACCGCTACAAGCGCTCGTCACATTGAACGAGCCAACGTTCATTGAATCCGCTCAAGCTCTCGGAGAACAGCTGACCTCTGACACCTCCGAACTTTCAATGACTCAACTCCGGGAAGCACTTCGCCTGGTTACTGGACGAACAGCCGATCAAGAAAGCCTCAAGCAACTCGAACAGCTCTTTCAAGAGATCAAAGCAACGTCTCCCGAACAAGCCGGAACGGTGGTTGCCCAAGTGCTACTTAACTTAGACGAAACTCTTACTTATTGATTTGTCATGAACCTGGAAACGTTACTGAAAGAAACAAGTCGACGAGCCCTCGAGCGTGAAACCCGCCGCCAATTTCTCACTCGCTGCACAACCGGTCTCGGAGCCATGTTTTTGGCAAGCCAGTCTTACGGAAAATCTGCGTCACACAGCCTCCCCCAACACGATTCGGCAAACCCTCTAAACGCACTCGCCACGCACTTTCCGGCAAAGGCAAAGCGGGTCATTTATTTGCACATGATTGGCGCCCCCAGCCAGTTGGAACTTTTCGACTACAAGCCCGACCTGAAGAAACTCGATGGACAACCCTGTCCTCAATCTTTCCTTGAAGGTAAAAACTTCGCCTTCATTCAGGGAACGCCCAATATGCTGGGACCACAGTTTCCTTTTCAGCAGCATGGAAAATCCGGTGCATGGGTTTCTGATCGTATGCCCCATTTCGCAAAAGTGGTGGATGACGTCAGTTTTATAAAGACGCTCCAAACCGATCAGTTTAACCACGGACCTGCGCAGCTCATGGTTCATACAGGGCAAGCGCGTATCGGGTACCCCTCAATCGGCTCCTGGGTTACCTGGGGGATGGGCACCGAAAATGCAGATCTGCCCGGTTTCGTAGTGCTCCTTTCTGGCGGTCGCCAACCGCGGGTTGGAAAAGCCCTCTGGAGTTCCGGTTTCCTACCATCGGTCTATCAGGGTGTACAATGCCGTTCTCATGGCGATCCAGTACTCAACGTCGCAAATCCCGACGGAATGTCCCGCGACATCCGCCGGTCCGCTCTCGATACCCTGAAATCGATCAATCAGAAAACTCACGACGAATTTGGTGATCCCGAAACACTCACCCGTATTGCCCAGTACGAAATGGCGTTTCGTATGCAGATGGCCGTTCCAGATGCTATGGATATCAACAAGGAACCTCCTCATATTCATGAGCAGTATGGAACCGAGCCTGGTAAAGAAAGCTTTGCCAACAATTGCCTGCTCGCCAGACGACTCGTCGAACGAGGCGTGCGTTTCGTCCAACTATTTGACTGGGGTTGGGACTCCCATGGCGCTTCAGACAGCGAAGCCCTCAACGGAGGGTTTAAGGATAAATGCCGTCAGACCGATCGTCCCATGGCCGCTCTCCTTGCCGATCTCAAACAGCGGGGATTACTAGAAGATACGCTCGTCGTTTGGAGCGGAGAGTTTGGTCGCACCCCGATGCGAGAAAACCGCGGTGGACGCGAGATGAAATTGGTCGGACGCGACCATAATCCGGGTGCATTTACCGCCTGGATGGCTGGAGGAGGCGTAAAACCGGGTATTTCCTACGGAGAGACCGATGAGGTTGGCTATAGCGCTGCGGTTAACCCGGTACCATTGGAAGACTATCACGCCACTCTACTACATCTTTTAGGCTACGATCATAAACAGTTGAATTATCCGTTCCAGGGACTCGATCAACGTCTGACCGGAGTAAAAGACGCCCATGTAATCCAGGAACTTATTACGTAAAGACACACCGTTGTAACCGCCGGCAAAATGCCGCTTACAGCTCTTTGATCTTCAGGTTGCGAAACCAAACCCGGTGACCGTGATCTTGCAGACCGATATGTCCTTCACCTAAAGTCGCATAGTCCTTCCACTTACTAAACTTCGCATTGGCAACCTGCTCCTTCCACTCAGGACTGTGCATCTCATACTCCGTGGTCTTGACACCATTAAGCCAATACTCGACCTGATTTCCCATTACGACGATTCGACTTTGATTCCACTCGCCGATCGGTTTGGTTTCGTCGCTAATTGCCGATTCTATCCCGTAATGAGAAGCTGAGTGCTCGATCGGTCCCACCGGTAAGCCCTTGCCTGAACGAAATCCAAAGTTGTCCAGAACCTGATATTCAGGCCCCGTCAAATACGGTTGTTTTGGGCCCTCCCCCACGTGAAACATTACACCTGAATTTGTTCCCGCTTCCACTTTCCAATCGAAACGTAGATCAAAATCATCGTATCGCGCCTCCGTGATGATGTTCACATGCGGGCTACCTTTCGGTCGCCCGACTAAATGGAGAATTCCATCTTCAACCACCCACACACCTTCCATATCGACGCCGTTGTACCCGCGCCAACCATTCAGGCTCTT
>CALGUT010000120.1 GCA_937920335.1 uncultured Opitutales bacterium | reverse complement strand
CAATTTCGTCGCTACCTTCGATACGGTATTCAAGGCTCTACTTTGGGCATCGTTGCCACTGTTATCGTTTTGTTCTTAACGACCGAAGAAGATACATGGAACCACATTGCCCAATTCAACTGGTGGTATGCGCCGGTAGTAATCATAGCAATCGTCATCGCCTGGTTGTGCAATGGGGCTCGCATTTGGATTAATTCACGCGCGCTCGGACACCAACTTAAATTCCGGCAGGCGATATCAGTCTCTATGTCGACTGAGTTTGGTATCGCAGCCTCGCCAGCTGGTATGGGAGGCACTGTCATGCGCCTTTATTTACTAAAAAAGGCGCACGTCCCGCTTACCACGAGTGCGTCCATGTTAACGGCCGATGTAGTTGTTGATCTAACTTTCTTCGCTCTGCTCACTCCCATCGCTCTATTCTTTATCATCCAAGATCAAAGTTGGACCGGGATGTTTGCCGAGCTGCCCGGTTGGCAAATGGCTCTTGCAGGTGGAGTGGTACTCGCCGGCATACTGATCATGGCACTATTTTTTCAAACGGGGCTGTGGGCAAAAATCGTTCACACCATGGCCAACGCCTCACCTCTAGGCCGGCGCCAGCGGTGGCCCGCCAAGTTTCGAAACTTTAGATGGGAATTGAAAAGAAGCGTCCGGCGCACGTGGCTGATTACCCGGTTTTTATTTCGAAAACGCCGCAGCGCTTTGTTTATCAACTTCTGCCTCGCGTCCATTCAATGGCTTTGTCGGTACGGAGCCCTTCCAATTATTCTCCTCGCATTCGGAAGCCTTAAGAACCCTTTCCCACTACTCTTCATACAGGGATTTCTATTTCTGTTCGCGATGCTAGTCTTTCTTCCCGGAGGTGGAGGAGGTGTTGAAGTCGCTACGGCCTTTATCCTGGTACATTTCGTGCCAGTTTCCCTAGTGGGACTAGTCCTTATACTATGGCGCTTTAGTACCTATCATCTCTACCTCATTGGAGGAGGAGCCGTTTTCTTCTACGTAAGTGGTCATATGGAAGAATTGTTTCCCAGAGACAATTCCCTGAAGGACGCAAGCTCCACGTAGCCTTTCTAAATCCGAGCCACTGTGTAGTGCGGATCGTCCTCGGCGACTTCTACCTCAATAAGGGAGCCAGCGGTCTGAAGAAGCTGCCTACAATCAGGACTTAAGTGCCTCAACCGCACGCGTTTACCCGCTTTCTTATAACGTTCGGTCAACCCACTCAACGCCTCGAGGCTCGAGTAGTCGCAGACCCGCGCTTCCATAAAATCAATAATCACTTCGTCGGGATCGTTCACAGGCGATAAGCGTTCCGCAAACTCGCGGACCGATCCGAAGAACAATAATCCCTGAAGCCCATAAATTCGGACGCCATCTTCTTGATCATGGGGATTCAACCGCACGTGTTTCGCACTCTCCCACGCAAACACCAACGCCGACAGTATAACACCCGCGATCACTGCCAGTGCAAGATTGTGGAGGAATACAGTTATCAATGTAACTGCAAGAATCACTAAAATCTCAGACTTCGGAACCCGTCCAAACGTCTTAAATGTTGACCATTCGAATGTGCCAATAACGACCATAAACATAACTCCCACCAACGCGGCTATGGGGATTTGCCCAATCACGGGGCCTCCAGCCATAATAAAGAACGCTAACGCAAGTGCCGCAACGACTCCAGATGTACGACCGCGACCTCCCGATTTGATATTGATCAAACTCTGGCCGATCATTGCGCAACCACCCATTCCACCAAATAAGCCGGATAGAAAATTAGCACCGCCCTGTGCGATACATTCCCGATTTCCGTGCCCACGTGTTTCAGTGAGATCGTCAATCAATTGCAATGTCATTAACGACTCAATGATTCCCACCATAGCGACGGTAACAGCCGTTCCCACAATGACTTTCGTACTCTCCCAATTCCATTCGATAAATCCGGTCGGTATTGCCGGTAACGGAAAGGCTCCACTCAAAACTCCACTCCCGGTTCCTTCGAACAATACGTCTGAAACGGTCTTGGAACCAGCCCAGAAGTAGCTGATCAATCCCACGGCTACAATCGCCATCAAGGTTGATGGAATCGCTTTTGTAAGTTTCGGGAAAAATTGGATAATGAGCATCGTTAGGGCAACCAAGCCACCGATGACCATAAGCTCGCTCTGAGGGAGCCAGCTGCCGTCTGGCAGCTTAAAAGACGCGAACTGAGCCATCAGAATGACAATCGCGAGCCCATTCACGAAGCCCATCATGACCGGATGCGGCACGAGTCTGATAAACCGGCCCAACTTTAGTAAGCCAAACGTAATCTGAATAACGCCCGCGAGCATGATGACCGTAAACAGATACTGCAGCCCAAGCCCCTCTCCTTGAGCGTCGCCATATTGAACCGCTTTGCCCACCACTACGGCGATCGCTCCCGTCGCTCCCGAAATCATCCCGGGCCGACCACCAAACGATGCCGTAATGAATCCCATGAAGACGGCAGCCCATAGACCGACCAAAGGATCGACACCAGCAGCAAACGAAAAGGCAATCGCCTCAGGAACAAGGGCAAGCGCGACGGTTAACCCTGAAAGGATATCATCCTTCCAACTGCCGCGAGATTTCGAAAAGAGATCAAACATAACTTCAGTTGTGTGGTTTGAAAACCGTAACCGTGGAAAAGCGAAACGGCCCTTAAGCACAAAAGGCCGAGGGTCATGGAGACCGATCTGGCCTTTGGCAAACCCTTTTAAGCAGAAATCAATCCAGCTAACGCGAGCAGAACTGCCTTTGTCATTAAAGTACATTCGCTCGATCAGGGTTCTTCTATAAGCTTGAGGCCACCTATCCTGTAGGCTTTAAGGGAGACTGTGCTTAAAGAGGACCGTATTCAAAAGTTCCTACATCGGGTCGAGTTTGATGATCTCTCGGTCGACTACCTGCGTCGTTTGATTACAATGGCACGGGAAGAAGATTTACAAGGCGCTGGCCTTACCCAATCCCTCGCAGAACCGATAGATGTTACCTCCAAAATCATCAATCCGTCAGGCCTTGGATCAGCAAGCATAACCGCACGTGAGCAGCTTACCGTGTGCGGACTCCCTCTAATTCCTCATATTCTAACGATCTACGATCCGGACCTAACATTCGACCCCGTCGCTAAGGACGGCGATAGCCTATCTCCGGGAAGTAAACTCGGAACCCTGACAGGGCCATCTTCGCACATGCTTATGGCCGAGCGGGTTCTTCTTAATTTCCTTCAGTTCCTCTCAGGAGTGACCTCCGAAACCGCCGCTTATGTGGGTGCACTCGGCGATTCTCCCACGCGAATCCTTGATACGAGAAAAACGACTCCTGGTTACCGGATGTTGCAAAAATACGCCGTTGCTTGCGGGGGTGGTTGGAACCATCGGCTCGGCTTATTTGATCGGGTTATGCTGAAAGACAATCACTTGGCTGCGGACAAAGCCCAACACGGCGCAGCGCTGACAGCGATTGTGCAAAAAGCACGTCGCCTTAACCCATCACTCTTAATCGAAGTCGAGGTGGACGAGCTAGATCAGATCCCCGAAGCCTTAAGTGCGGAGCCAGACAAGATCATGCTCGATAACTTTTCCGTCGGGTCGCTTAAAACAGCCGTTGAGTTAATAGGAGACTCCGCTTGCACAGAATCAACCGGAGGCATCAATCTGAAAACGTTACCAACCCTCGGCAAACTGGGGCTTGATTTTATTTCCACAGGTGCACTGGTGCACCAAGCGGTCTGGAAAGATATCGGACTCGACTGGGATTAATATGACGAGCATTGACGACAGCTCACTCATAATCCTAAAAGCGCTACTGAATGCGAAGAATGGATTCGTTTCGGGAAATACCTTGGCCGAACAACTCGGCGTAAGTCGTGTCAGTGTGTGGGGTCGTATGGAGCAATTGAGAAGCCAAGGGTTTGAATTCGAAGCGGTTACAAAGAAAGGATACCGCATCACCAAAAGACCAGAATCACTGAATCCGCTTCTAGTTTCTGCCTACCTGACAGATCCGAGCAACTGTCCCGAGCTAGTGTTTCTTTCAACCATTGATAGCACCAATGACCATGCAAGTCGCTTACTGACCAATGATTATGAGGCACCGTTCTTTGTAATCTCCAACCAACAAACCTTGGGACGCGGCCGAATGGGACGAGAGTGGCACAGTCCACCCTCGACAAATTTATAT
>CALGUT010000119.1 GCA_937920335.1 uncultured Opitutales bacterium | reverse complement strand
CTAGCTCCGAATGGACTCTCGGTTATAACAGTTGGATCCATAGTGTGATTAAGCGTTACTCAGCAGAAACAGAAAATCGAGTTAGGGTTTCGTTTATAAATCGTATGGCGCATACTCCAACGGGAGAGTGGTATCAGTCACACCTTGGGTTGCCAACCTTTGCGGTAGGAACGCTTCCAGAGTTTCATCGCTTCCGGATTGTTTATGATGCGGCCGGTTTTGGGGTCGATGTCCAAAGTCGTTTTAGTGCGGTAGGCAATGTTCCCAAGGTGGCACCAGAGCGTACTTTTCTGGCCCTCGGCAATTTCCTGAGTGAGGGGGGTCCCTAGCCGAATGGCGTCGCACATGTTTTGGAAATGTGGCACGTCGCCAGGGGTACCTTCCCGTTCGCTAACCAGATTGCCCTTGAGGTCATACACTTTGTAACCTGAGAAATCAAATGCCATGGTTCCGCCTTCGCCGTAGAAGGTGCAGAAAGAAATGTTTTCTTCAGGCCGTCGGTGGCAGCTACTTCCATCCCAGGAAGCGCTGGAATTTCCGAAGTCGAATTGGGCAACACCCGTATCGGGAGTCTCCTGGTCATCGTCGTAGTTGTAACGAGTTCCAAAATAACTGACCTTGGTCGGGTAATCTACTTTCATGCCCCAGCGTGCGAGGTCCAAGGAATGCACGCCGTTGTTAATGATCTCTCCACCTCCATAGTTCCAATGCCAGTGCCAATTGTAGTGAATCAGATTGTCCTTGTAGGGACGTTCGGGGACCGGGCCTTGCCATAGATCATAGTCGAGGTGGTCGGGTACCGCTGCCGGCTTGCCTTTGCCAATTCCGGTCCTTGCGTTTACATACCAGGTGCGGGCGTGCAGAAGCTTTCCGATAGCCCCTTCGTGTAGATTTCGCATCCCGGTAATCATGGATTCGTAACTTCGCCGCTGCGTACCTAGTTGCACTTTTCGTTTATATTTGGTGGCAGCTTTAACTATAAGCTCAGCCTCTTCAGGTGTATGACTGCCGGGCTTTTCCACGTAGACATGTTTCCCTGCCTCGCAGGCCAGAATAGTGGCGGGTGCTTGCCAGAAATTCGGTGTGGCGATAGAAAGTATATCAACGGAATTGTCCTCCAGGATCTTTCTGAAATCGGTGACTGCTTTCGTGGGCTTCTTCTGACCCTTGTTGGCGAGGGCCGCCCCTTCCGCAAGTCGGTTGCTGTCTACGTCACAGACATAAGCGATCTCGACGTTTGGCACTGCCTGAAAACCTTTTACATGAGCGAGCCCTCGTTTCAGGCCCATGACTCCAACCCGTAGTTTTTGGGACGGAGCCTGCTGGCCGCGTAGGGATGGCAAAACGCTGAAGGTGGCAGCGCTCGCGACGCCGGCGCTCTTTACAAAGTTTCTTCGGGATAGTGTATGATGGTGCATAAGGAACGAAGGTTGAGTGAGTTCAAGGAAGTTTGAACTTTGTGCCTTGGCTTGTCGTCTCACAAGGGAAAACAATTCCCCTGGCTCGAATCTTGTCATTGGCCTCACCATCAGACACGCTTTGTATTACCTTATGAAACAACTTCGCTCTCTTCTACTCTCTATCGTTTTCGTGGCTATTGGTAATTCCCTAGTCGGAACGGATGCATTGCCACGTATCCTGCTAATAGGGGATTCAATCTCGATCGGTTACACACCCTATGTGCAAGAGATGCTTCAGGGGCGGGCGACTGTGGTGCATCATAAGGGCAATGCTCAACACACCGGCACCGGGCTTGATAAAATCGATGAATGGTTGGGAGATGGAAATTGGGATCTCATCCACTTCAACTGGGGATTGTGGGATTTGTGTTACCGACACCCCGAAAGTCCGAATCAGGGAAATCGTGATAAGGAGCGGGGGACGCTAACGACGAGCCTGAAGGATTATGAAGAGAACCTTAAAATTCTGGTAAAGCGGTTGAAGAAGACGGGAGCCAAACTGATTTGGGCAAATACCTCTTATGTTCCAGAGGGAGAATTGGGTCGGAAACTGGGAGACGAGGTTATCTACAACGCTGCAGCTGCGGAAATTATGGCCAATTATGGAATACCGGTAAACGACATTCGTTCGTTGACCGCATCGTTCGACGCGAGCTTATTTCGTGCTCTCGGTGATGTTCACTACAAGTCCGAAGGTTCTGAATCTATCGGTATTCAAGTAGTAAATACAATTGAAAAATCACTTCCAGGGCTAATCTTCAAAGTCGGGATGATCGGTCTGGATACTTCTCACGTGACCGCTTTCACAAGCCGGTTTAACAACACCGATCACGAAAATCATGTTCCGGGGGTTCGGGTAACGGCTGCGTTCAAAGGTGGGAGTTTCGATATTCCGAGCAGTGCCGATCGTGTTGACGGGTTCACGAAGACCTTAGTCGAAGACTACGGAGTGAAGCTCTACGACTCGATCGAAGAAATGTGCAAACACGTGGATGCGGTGATGCTTGAAAGTGTCGATGGTCGTCCGCATCTCGAGCAGGTGATTCCTGTCCTGGAGGCAGGTCTTCCGGTATTCATCGATAAGCCCATCGCGGGTTCGCTGAAGGACGCCATTACGATCTACAAACTAGCCAAGGAACACGGAGTGCCCTGTTGGAGCTCTTCTTCTTTACGCTTCTATCCGGGCGTCGTCGACGTAGCTGAGGCTTCGAAAGGGGATCTCAAAGGCGCGATCTCCTATGGCCCCGCAACGCTTGAGCCCACGCACCCCGATTTCTTTTGGTACGGTATTCATCCCACCGAGGCGCTTTTCGCCGTCATGGGGCGAGGGGTTAAATCCGTTACCCGTAGCTTTA
>CALGUT010000118.1 GCA_937920335.1 uncultured Opitutales bacterium | reverse complement strand
CATTAGCTTTCTTATTGTTATAATAGGTGAGGTAGTCACCCATTTTTGGGGAGTAAGTGACTTCGCCCAGTAAGTCGCGAAAGTTTCCAAAGGAATTTCTGACGAGGATATCGTACCAATTGACCCACTGAATGGGATACTGATTGGCCAAACTTCCTGATTCACCCAGTACAAAGATCTGGGAAAGAGCCCAAGCCATACGTTGGCGGAGTTGGTCTTCGCCAAGAAGCGCTAAGTCCCACCAGACGGTAATCTTTAAGGTAGCTGGACCTCCCTTATATTCACTTTGTATATCTCTCGGATCAATAGGGTTCGATAGACCGAAGGAGTAGTAGTGGCCCAGATGCGAATTCATCGGTTGTAGAATCTGCCCATCGATCCAGGCTTCAAAGTTCAAATCAGATTCTGCCAGGGCTTCGATGTCATCCATAGACGGTCCGAAGGTCGCTTGCTTCAAAAATCGTGCGGCTAGTGCCTTTCTTTGAAGCGTGCCTTCGTCGCCGCCCTCGGCTCTGAGTCTAAAAAAGGTGGTATTTGGCCATTCTTGGAAGGACAGGGTTACTTCGCTTTCGGATTCGTTAATGAGAAAATCCTCGGCTACTGACTGCCACGGCGCGTTGCCTAGTTTCGAAGCGAGCGGAGTCCAAGTCTCGTCGGTAAGGGATTCCTTGCCTTCCAGTATGTAGATCGTGTCTCGCTTTCCGGGAAACGGAAGCAGCACCACAACTGAATCTCCTTCGCGTCTGAATATGGGTGATGACCCAGCTTCGAAAGGATCAATCGCGGCTACGGGGTCGGCTCCCAGCGCATATTCGAGAAATGTTGGAACGCCGTCATTGTCAGGATCATCTCCATTGGGTTGCCCTGGGATTTTGGCCAACCACTCAGGGTAATCATCCGGAGTAACGGCGACGACAGTCGACAGGGAAATCAAGACCAATACGAGAATTCGAATCGAAATCGGAAAAATAGGGCAATTCATTGATGTTCAAGGTTTTATTCGACCGGTCGAATTGTAGGCAAATATAGGACTTTATCATCATTTAGAAAGCAAAATATTACCCGCTAGCTATGGTTTTTTTCAAAATTACAAAATTTTGATCAATCTTATTGCACCTACGTGAAGTGTTTCTTTCCGGAATCACGGCATCAACCCGTTTATTTAGGTCTGGGATTACGGACAACTAAAAGATTTTTTAGTTCTTTTTGACAACCAATCGCTAGGTCGTAATTATAATTTCTAATATTCTGAAATCCTCCTACCCGGCTTTTAGTCATTTGCCGTTAAAGAACCTATTTCTTAGGGTAGACGCCTTAGTACTAAGGTCAAACGCTCCCGGTGGGATCCATGCCGGGGGCGTTTATATTTTCTGACTAAGTCTGGTTGCTTGAGACTGACTATCGGGAGATTTACTTCGTTATTTCCTCACTCGTATCGCAATGACGGTATTTCAGGCCAATAATCTCGCTGGAGAATCTTAAATATCTGTCATCTTCTCGAGACGCGATATTAGAGAGTTTAATCGGTGGGAGATTTATCTCTTCGTCTCGATTGAAGCTGCCGATTTTGAAATGATGGAAAGAGTGATCAGTAGTCGTTAACGATATCTCTGTGTAAGTGAGGAAGCTACTGTGTTCGGTTTCAGTTATACGTAGCAGTTAAAAACTCTTAAAACGCCAGATTTCTGTTCTTAAGCGGGGGAAGTTGCCTGTAACAATTCTTCTATTCGACTTTTCTTGGATGGTCACAATTTGGATTTTACTGATGAATAGTATTTTATTTATTCGTTTTGCAAAGCAGTGCTCACGCCTGCGTTTACCCGTGCTTATGTTGTGTGTCTTTTTGCAGCGTAACCCCGTTCTGAATACTATCGTAGAGCGTCAGTTCAGTTTGGGGCCCCACTTTTCTCATATTATCAAATGGTTGACCGCCGGCGGTATCATTGTCGGAAGTGTCAATACAGTTACCGGAGCAACCGCATCGGTTCAATTGCTTAAAGGATTCGATGAAACTAAGGGAGCCTTGGGCGAGCCGTTCGAGATAAAATTTGCTTCATCATCGTATGTGGTGGGTTCTTACAAGCTGGGAGCGACTGCACCTCCTGGTCTATCGCTTGGACCTATCGAAAAAGAATTTGGGATCGGTACGATCGAGGGTATTCCTACTCAAGTGGGAGTGTATAACGTTGATATTTATGCCTACGAGGAGGATAACCTTACAGGAGATTCGACGCTTCTCGCGCTCACGGTATATGTCCTTGATAAAGGACCGCAGATTGTGGAGCAGCCCCAAAGCGCTTCGTTGGCGTGGGGTAGTTCTCTCAGTCTGGACGTAGTCGTTGAAAATAGTGAAAGCGTAAGCTATCAGTGGCAGTTGGATGGTGTAGACCTCGTTGGTGCAAATTCACCGAATTATGCGATAACACCCGTTACATCAGTAAATGAGGGGCTATACACGGTTTCGGTTACGAAGGATGGAGAAACGAAAGTCAGTGATCCTGCGTCCGTAAGCGTTTTGGCTTCGAGTTTAGAATTGTGGAAGGAACAGTCGTTTGAAAATCCGTTTGGAGATGAAACTGATACTTCGGATGATCCTGATTCGGACGGGTTGACCAATTTCTTTGAGTATTCGATTGGAAGTAATCCCGAGGTCGCAACGTCTATTCAGCTACCGTTTGTTGGGAGGGAGATATCTTTCGCAGGGAACTTTGTGGTCTACACATATCCGAGGAATCCGAATGCCGACGAAGTATCCATCCAAGCGGAATACAAGGACAGTTTAACTGATGGGAACTGGGCTCCGATTATTGATATGTTGAATGGAATCCGAGTTGTTGAGACGACTGATGCGTTAGTTATTAAGGTTCCAAGTGATACCGCCTGCTTTATTCGTTTCAGGTTATCGGGACCGACTATAAATTAAACTGCCTTTCGCTTTAAATCCCCAAGGTATCTTGTAGGTCATCCGGGTTTATCTCTAATGAAGGAAGCGGTTCCGTTAACAGCGGTGCTTTGAGACCAGGTAAGTAGTCGCTAAACTTTTTATCCTCGTTTCTGTGGCGAAGCGCATATTGGACCATGCCCATTCTGGCGTCGAGATTATCGATCATCGAAACGAAGACAGCCTCAGGAGTTGCTGCCATGGCTGCTGCTCCCCATTCAAGCTCTCCTTGGTGAGAGAGGATGATGTGTTCAAGGCGTTCAAGAAGGATTGGATCTAGTTTGGCAATCATTCCGGCCTTTCTAGCCATGCGATAGCCTAATACGACGTGCCCTTGTAGGATACCTGTTTTGCTCTTGCTTACGCTGAGTTCGCCTTCGTACTCAATCACCTTGCCAATGTCGTGCAGAAGAAGGCCTGCCATGGCTAAGCTGGAGTCGACTTCAGTATAGAAAGGTAGCAGTGCCTTACAGTTTCGTGCCATATGAACAGTGTGTTCCAGTAGGCCATGTCGATAGGCATGATGCATGGCGACTGCCGCTGGCGTTGAACGAAACCCCGCTTCGATTTCGCCGATAGCGAGACGAACCGTCGTTCTTAGGCCTTCGTGCTCGATTTCATCCACAAATTGCTGGAAGTCCTCCCATAGTGTATCTGGATTTTCCACGCAGGTTTCTACTAGGCGTCCCGAGACCTCCGGGTTGGCCATCTCATCTTCTGTGAGTATTCTGGTTTCAGTTAGGCGCGGGGAAAAACGCCCTTGATAAACGCCCGTAGTGAGGCTCACGAATACTGGGGAGCCTTCGTCGATCGACTCAATGCGGGAATAGAGCGGGTTGTCTCCGAAGCAAAAACAATGAAAGTTTCCTGTGCGATCGCCGTATTCCAGGCTCAGGTAAGTGGAGTCGTTTTTAGCTTTCTTATTAGCTTTCTTTTTTAGGACAAAGGCGCCGTTTACGGCGGCTCCAGATGCGTGATCCATCGCCTTGATGTCGGCGATTGTATTAAGTGTATCCAAATTCATTATACTTTAGAGTAGTAACCAGGAACCCAGGCTCAGAAAAATGAAAAAGCCCGTGATATCGGTAATAGTTGTTAGGAAAATCGAAGAACTTTGAGCAGGGTCTAGGTTTAGTTTCTTCAAGGCAAGCGGTATGAACGCGCCGCTAAATCCAGAAATCCCCATTGTAAGCATCATGGAAGTGAAGACTACGACCGAAGTCATAAGATCTTGTTTCCAGACATAGGCGAGTGTCGCCCCGATCAAGCCGACGCCCATTCCATTAGCAATGCCTTTGAAGAGCTCTTTGAGGTAGAGCTTAACTTTATCGGATTCATGAATGTCTTCGAGGGCCAAACTGCGTATGACGACTGCGAGGGTCTGCGCACCAGCATTTCCGCCAGTTGCGGCGATGATTGGCATGAATACCGCCAGAAACGTCAGGCTCGCGATTTGTTCCTCAAAGAATGCAACTACTCCCGATGCGAGTGCGATGGTGAAGAGGTTCACCTGAAGCCATACATGTCGCTTTTTTAAACTATAGAATATATCGTCGTGAATGGACTCGTCGGCTCCAGCTCCCACTAGCTTCTGAATGTCTTCAGTCGCTTCAGCTTGGATAATATCAATGACGTCGTCGTGGGTCACTACTCCTACCAGCTGATTATTGTTATTTACGACTGGGAGCGCGATCAGGTTGTATTCTGCCATCATATTGGCTGCCTGTTCCTTGTCTATTTCAGTTGTGAGGAGCCCGAGGATTTGCTCCTTCATGATTGAAGTAATCGCGGTGCTAGGTGTTGCCACGAAGAGGTCTCGCATCGATACGACTCCGATTAATTCATCGAAACTGCTTACCACGTAAATGTAGTAAATCGTTTCCATACCAGACGCTTGACGTCGTATGGCCTGAATAGCTTCGTCCACCGAATTTGAATCTCTCACAGAGCATACGTCAGGGGTCATGATTCCGCCTGCGGTGTCTGGATCATATTCCAGCAGCTCTTTGATTTCTTGAGCCGATTTAGGCTCCATTTGGCTCAAGAGGTCCTCCCGCTTCTGATCTTCGAGCTCACCAAACAAATCGGTTGCATCGTCAGGGTCTAGTTCTTCTAGGATCTTGACCGCTCGCGGCTCGCGCATCGCATCGACAACCTCGGCACTCGCTTCCAGGTCCATTTCAGATAGAATATTTGTGGCCACCGCATCGGAGACTAAACGGAGGACAATCCTGCGCTGTTCGTTGTCCAATCGGTCGATAAAGTGAGCGAGTTCGACCGGTGGAGTATCTGCCAGTTTGGACCTATCTAGCTGATTGAGTTCTTCGTCATTAAGTTCCAGGAGGTACTCGAGGTCATAACCATTACGATCAGC
>CALGUT010000117.1 GCA_937920335.1 uncultured Opitutales bacterium | reverse complement strand
TCTCATGAATCGGCTCCTGCTCGCACTCGATCCGCGTGGATTCAAGGTGTATTCCGCTCACTCTCCCAGTGAAGAGTACCTCTATCGCCCGTACCTATGGCGTTTCTGGACACGGACGCCTGAGCGCAACCGCATGAGGATCTTTGATCGCTCTTGGTATCGCCAGTTGCTGGATGATCGGGTTGAGGAGCGCATATCCAAAAAGAAGCTTCCACAAATCGTAAAGGAGATCAAAGACTTTGAAAGAACCCTTTCCGATGACGGCGTTATTATCATCAAGATCTATTTCACCATATCTCAGGAAAAACAGGCCAGTCGCTTCGAGAAATTTGCAACGAATCCTCATACATCTTGGCGAGTTTCAAAGAAAGACTGGAAGCGCCATAAGCATTACGATCGCTATGAGGCGGTTACGAAAGAAATGATCGAACTGACCAGCGCCCCCCAGGCTCCCTGGACGACGATTGATTCGACCAACCTAAAGTCAGCAACGGTTGAGGTTATGAGTTTGTTGCGAGATCGACTACAAGATGCGTTGGAGAAAAAACGAATCCTGAAACTACCCGTAAAAACACCTGACCTGGAATGGCGTGCCAAAAAGAAAAAACGGTCCTGCCTGGATGAGGTGGACCTATCCCTTTCCATAACCGCCGAGGATTACCGACAGAAAAAGAAAGTATTGCAAAAGAGGCTTTATGAACTCGGGCACGAGTTATATCTCAGTCGACGGCCGGTCGTGCTGGCATTTGAAGGCTGGGATGCGGCAGGAAAAGGAGGCGCCATCCGTCGACTTTCCAAGGGCCTGGACCCTCGAAGTTACGAAGTTATTCCTGTGGCTGCGCCCGATAAACTAGAGCTTAGCCACCATTACCTATGGCGGTTCTGGAATCCATTTCCAAAGGGCGGACATTTTGCAATCTACGACCGGACCTGGTATGGAAGAGTTACTGTCGAGCGCCTGGAAGGCTTCTGTAGCGAAGCAGAATGGAAACGCGCCTACGAAGAGATTAATGAGATGGAGGAACATTGGTCCAATCACGGCACTATTGTTTTAAAGTACTGGGTCCACATCAGCAAAGAGGAGCAATTAAAACGCTTTGAAGCCCGTGAAGTCACTCCTCACAAAAAATGGAAAATTACCGAAGAAGACTGGCGTAATCGTGACAAATGGGACGCCTACAAAGTAGCGGTTGAAGATATGATAGACCTTACCAATAAACCGAACGCTCCCTGGATCATTGTTGAGGGAAATAATAAGCACTATGCCCGCATCAAGGTCCTTGAAACGACTGTAAAAGCCCTGGAAGCAGTCCTGTAGACCTTTATTTCAGAGAATTACCGGAACATCTTCGACCATCAGCTAATCAACATTTCTATCATATGAGACATTCCCTCTTAGTCATCGTGACCGCAGTTTTCTGCTTCTCATCCATATCCCAAGCCGAGCTGGTTATTTTAGAGCTGGCGGACGGATATTCCATCAAGGGCGAGATTCTCCAGCAAAAACGTAATGCCTATTACGTCGATCTCGGCTATAGTATCGTTCAAATCCCTGAAGACGCAGTACTAAGTGTCGTCACAGTAACTGGAGAGATTCCGGCGATGAGCCAACTGGAGTCAGGAACCCTATTTAGTGAAAGTAACGATAGACGACCGCAGACGGTTTCAGAGTTGGTTTCGGAATTCGGCGAGGGAGTGGTGCTCATAGAAACCAGCACAGGCTTGGGCTCTGGCTTCTTTATTCATGGCGACGGCTACCTGATCACCAACGAACACGTCATTTCCGGCGACACAGAAATCAAGGTCACAGTATTTGAAGAGGCCAAGTCCGAGGGCAAGGAGTTACAACGATCGCTTTACGAAGATGTGGAGATTATTTCGGTGTCTTCAGAATGGGACTTGGCTCTTTTAAAAATCAAAAACTCAGACAAGAGTTTCAAAGCTTTGCCGATCGGTTCCGGCGGGGAATTAGATCAGGGCCAACGGGTGTTTGCAGTCGGTAGTCCACTTGGTTTTGAGCGCTCAGTTTCGGAGGGTATCGTGAGCCTTAAAAACCGGGTGATGAAGGGTCGCTTACTCATCCAAACAACAGCCGAGATTAACCCCGGTAATTCGGGTGGGCCATTGCTCAACCTTTATGGCGAAGTGGTCGGAGTTAACAACTTGAAGATCGTCGCATTTGGAGCCGAAGGACTTGGCTTCTCAATACCTGCAGAGATGGTAAAACTATTCATCGAAAATCGTGACGCATTCGCTTTTGATCCACGAAACCCCAACAACGGATTCCGTTACAACAAGCCACCGAATGCTTCCCTCGATCTGAATGACGACCAATAAGTCTCGATTCGCTGCGATCGTTTTCCTCGCAGGTAGTTTTCTCTACCCGTCTCTGTCCGCTAGTAGAGATGATTTCCCTGAGCTTTTCCCAGAAGAAACGCTCCTGTACCTAGAAATCCCTAGCATGCCCCAACTAAGCGAAGATTGGGAGTCCAACCCATTCTACGAACTGTACCAAAGGCCAGACGTAAAAGAATTCGTCGATGGACTCGTAGAAGCATTCGCTCCGAATTGGGGAGAAGAGGCGGACGGATCACCGTGGATTGAGGATGAGAATGACGAGGCTATCTTGGAAGGTCTAAAAAGCAGCCAGATTGCTATCGGAATAACTCGATTTGATATACTCTCTATGATTCCGAATCCGATGCTCAACCCAATGGGCGATGAAACTGAAGACACATCCAACCCCCCAAATTTCTGGGTCGTTTTCGATTTTGAACCGAATGACTTAAAAGAAAGCCTCATCGAGGATATGGAGGAAGAGGAGCATGAGTGTGTGGAATACGAGGACTTTTACATCATGCTCGTCGATGATATTGCCGTCCTTTACAACGACGACATTCTTTCAATCACCAATAATGAAGAAACAGCTCGCAATTTCATAGACCGTTATCTTGGCGAAAGCTCCCGTAACTCACTCGAAGACAAGGACCACTTCCAGGAAAGTTTTCTCCGACTCTATGAAGACAGTGATCTTTTCTTTTTTGCGGACCTCACATTTCTGTCGGAAGTCGTAGAATCAGCCTTCACCAATTTTGAAGAACTTTATTTACCCTTAGTTCAGTCAGGTCGCATGGCTCCTCCGGAAAATATCCTGCAAGCATTGGGACTGGATGCGTTTCGAGGATTATCTGTTTCATTCGATTCAGATCCTGATGAACTCAAAATGAAGAGTATGGCAATTGTAGAACCCAACGAGGGTTTCTTTGGTAAGCTTACCGGACACTATGGAAACTCACTCCCTGACGTCAGTTTTCTTAGCGAAGATCTAAGCCAAGCGACTGTCACAAGCTTCGATGTTTCCGGAGTACTTAAAGACCTGGAGGATACAGTAGCTACTATATCCCCTTTTGCAGGACAAACCTATCAGCTTCAGAAATCTCAAATGGAACAGATGCTTTCTGTCCAATTTGATGAAGCGCTTATCGAAAATTTCTCAAGTAGTTTTTACATGGTTTCTGGTGAAACTCCAAACACTGCTGCTGCTGACCTCGGTGAAGAATTTCGAGGCATGGAAAAAATCTTAAATCAAGGCAGCACCTACATTTTGGGGATTAATGACCGTGTCTCGTTTGAAGCGTTGTTCGATAGCATGAGTGCAACCTTTGATCCACAGGGTTTCTATGCTAAGCAGGACTACTTAGGCGCAAGCGGCTATTCTATGAAGACGATGGAATTTGGATTTGGCCCGTCTTTGTTTCTGAGCGATCAACACTTGATCTACGAGGAGAACAATCAGGACTTTGCAAAGCTGGTTATATCCATGATGCAAAATCCCGGGAAGCCCATCTTCCAGCGGAGAGACGTGCGCGACGCACTCAATGAACTGCCACCCGACCCTATTGGAATTACCTATTCGGATGCAGAAAAAATACTAACAACATTTACTGGAGTATTCTCGAATCTTGCGCCCATGTTTGCGAAAAATGCTGCGATGGAGGAAGGACTCGAAGAATCTGAAGATCCTTTTAGAAATCTACCACCCCCCCCTATCATTGACGACTTTAGCTATTTCTCGATTACCAACACGTACAAAGAAAATGATAACATTTATCAAGAAGGCATACTCCGCCCGAAGTCGGACTAATCCAGTTACTTTTTTATTCGGCTTAGCGTTGGTAGTTGTTTTTTGGACACCCGAAATCGCTGCGGTGACCGAAGGCGAGGCGTCAGTTCTAGACGGCCCTCATATTACAAAACTCGATTGGAACACTCGAGCTCCCAGGTTCGGTGATATCGATGGAGACGGAAAACCAGACATCGCTCTCATAAATAACGGTCTTTCTAAAATCGAATTCCTAATTCAGAATAGTGAGAGATCGAAACGGCGGAAAATTGGAACTCCGACGGCGAAAGATAAATGGGAACCGGAACTAGAAGATGGATGGTTTGAAAAACGCTTTATGGTCCTTGAACAAAGCGCTTTTGACTTGGCACTTGACGACTTCAATAACGATGGACGAATGGATATGGTTTTGACCGGAAACCGTGACGCTCTTTCCATTTACCTTCAGGATAAAGAAGGAGAATTTGAACAATCCTGGACCTTTGATGAATACAGCCCGAAACAACGAGGTGAAACGTTAAGGATAGCCGATATCAACAGCGATGGAGAACCGGACATTCTCGCAATAGGAACGGATAAAATACTGGTATTTATAAAATCCAAAAAGTCTCTGAACTTTGAGATCACCGAATACTATGTAGAAGAAAACGCCGCTTGGAACCTTCAAGTTCCTGACCTGAATGGAGATGGATTGGCGGACTTACTCTACTTCCATTCGAATCAAGCATCTCAATTCTTAGCAGCCCGTCTGCAAACCGAAATCGGTCAATTCGGTCCGGAAATACCCGTGGAATTCAGCACGTCGATCTACGAACCGCTTCCCGGAATAGAATCGGAAAAGACACAGTTTATCTTTTCGGAAGGTCGGGCGCGCCAGGTAAAGACCTTCTCGATGAGCAAAGAAACCTTGAAGGACAATGATCCGTTTAAAGACATTCAGGCTTATACCTACCCGCTAAACTCTACGATTCGAAATGCGTCACTTTACACTTGGGGCGATCTCAATGGAGACAAGCGGACCGACCTTGT
The DNA here is from genome assembly GCA_937920335.1 of uncultured Opitutales bacterium. Lineage (GTDB taxonomy): Bacteria > Verrucomicrobiota > Verrucomicrobiia > Opitutales > UBA2995 > UBA2995. The sequence goes on along the minus strand of CALGUT010000117.1, from coordinate 1,757 downwards.
AATCGGCGATTCTGAGGGCGCTCAAATCCAGGTGTTCCTGCAGGACAAGTCTGGATTATTTTCGACACAAAAGAATTTTCCCTCGTTCGCATTCCTCGACGGCGTCTCAATTCTTAATCACCCCACTACCAAAAAACCCGTTATTTTTCAGGTCAGTCAGAAGGAACGCCTGGTCGGTATCTCCGCAATGACCAAAGAAGGGGATCTCCCCTTCCCCACGCTTTTACCTTTGGAAGGTGAACCCATCGCCATTCTCAATGACCATGAGGCAAGCAACCCGTTTAGGGGACTGCTACTGATCGAGAAAATTAAGCGGGATTATCATTTATCGGAGTATACGCTTAATGATGATGACGAATGGATTGCGACCCGGGTAAAGATAGAAGAGCTCAAGAACGAACCCCGTGGGTTTAGTGTCGCGTACCTCGAGAAAAATACACCGTTTCTCGTCATCCTGGCCCAACGCGAAGGCGCTATCTTTATGAAACGGGGAGAAGAAGGATGGATGGAAACCGGAAAAGACGCTGCTCTTAGGAAAACGTTACTTTATGATCTAGCAGCAGACCGTATCAATTTTTCGGATATGGATGAGAATGGAGTTGATGAGTTATTCATTGCAGACACCGGATTCCTTAGACGTATCGTATACGACGCCGAAAAGGAAGATTTTGTAATTCAGGAGCAATTCAATACTCCCAAAAGAAAGCAAGACGCCCACCTCCCAGTTCCTTACAAGCGCGATGGCGCCCAGGGCATGGTCTATTTTGACCCTAAGGACGACCATATCTATTGGACTGGAAAAAGTAACGTTTCATCCCTTCAGGGAAATAACCAAAAAGAGATTCCGCCACTCACTCCTGTCATTGGTCGGCACATCGATATGGGAAAAGGTAATTCAGCACTTCTACTAGGAGGAGAAAAACGGTTTTACTTAATTCCCGATAAGGGAGATCGGTGGAAGATCGATATCCAAAATTCATTCTACGAACCTCAAACTGACGAGGTCAGATATGCATTTCTTTTCGTGGCCAATCGATTAAGCGACGGTAATACCCAAATAGTAGGTATCGATCCACAACTTCACATCATGGAATTGTTTTCTCGCACACCCGACAATGACTACACCCAACTTCTGGAATTCACTCTTTTCGACCAAACGGCTCAACGCGGAAGCCAACAGGTGAACTATCAGCCTCGAGACGCCGGCGTCCATGACCTTGATGGGGACGGGCGCGACGATATTATTTTACTCATCCACGACAGACTTCTGGTCTATCACTGATCCAGAGACGAAATTGAGAAATCTAAATTTGGAGATTCGGTCTTCATATTACTTTTTCTCACTGCCAGTATCACGGATTAAATCAGCGAATCCTTCTCGGTAAGTAGGAAACTCAGGTTCCCACCCGGTCGCCGTCTTTAGCTTCGCATTTGAGATGATACGATTGGGCAATTTGCCATTCGGTAAATGACGTCTGCGAATGGATTTATCGGGATTGAACGCCGGAACCGGCTCACCTGTTTGTTCTGCCAGCCATTCGACAACCTCACTCTTGAGGGCTGGTTGATTATCAACTACATTGTAGGTTGAATTTAATACCCTTGATTCAGCTGTCCAGATACTCCAAATCGCTGCGCAAATATCCTCTACCCGTATCAAGTTCAAATAGGCCCCACCTTCACCCGCCATCTCAGCCTCACCTGACACTATCTGGTTAAGAAGGTAGTGGCGATTGGGACCATAGATACCAGCAAGT
>CALGUT010000116.1 GCA_937920335.1 uncultured Opitutales bacterium | reverse complement strand
ATGTTCGCGAAACCAGAGCCTGATAAACTCCTTGTCGATATTTTCGGGTTCGAGGCCGTGGGCAATTCGTTCTTGGTAGGACTCCGCTAGCCAATAGCGGCTCGAGTCAGGCGTATGAATCTCGTCGATGAGTCGTATGACTCCATCTTTGTCTTTTCCAAATTCATATTTGGTATCAACTAGAACCAGTCCGTGCTCTTGGGCTACTTTCTGGCCGTAAGCAAACAACTGCAATGCTGCATTGGAGCAGACTTCGAGGTCTTTCTGAGTCATTATTCCTCGGAAGACAATTTCATCAGCGCTCACAGGCTCATCGTGCTCTGATTTGGTTGTTGGAGTTAAGATGTTTTGAGGCAGCTTTTGACTCTTTACCAACCCGTCGGGAATGATGTTACCGCAATAGCTGCGGCTGCCTGCTTGATAGTGAGTCCATAGGGAAGTACTTGTCGATCCAGTCATATAACCGCGTACTACAAATTCTACCATGAAGACGTCACATTTTTTTCCAATCGTTACCGCAGGATCTGGCGTGCCGAGAAGGTGGTTCGGGATGATGTGTGCTGTTTTCTCAAACCACCATTTACTGGTTAGGTTCAGCACTTGTCCTTTGAAAGGAATGGCAGCTAGCACACGGTCGAATGCACTTAGCCGATCTGTGGAAACGAATACTACCGTGTCGTCCTTTGGGTAAATATCCCGAACTTTGCCCTGAATCTTTTTTCCGGGAAGATGTGTTTCGGTTACGCAGTTCTTAATTTGCGATCGAATTATTTCTCGGCGGTCCATCGTCTATGAAGAGTAGTAAACGGCATCCTGATAAAACGGATTCCATAGGATGTGGGTGTCCAGTATCTTCTGTAGTGTTTTGCTATCTCCAGGGTCATCTAGCTCGATCTCCCACAAGGTTGAGCGCTTGATCTCTTTGATGCCCGAAAGCTGAAAGCGATTGGTCAATGTTTCCAGCTTATGCTTTCCGACAAAATCGTCTTTATCATGAACCAGAATACGTATCTTGGAATCGTCCACGGGGATATCCGTAATGTATTCTTTATTGGAGTTAAAAAGCTCACCGGACTTGATGATCTCTTCTTTGATTTCAGTCTGCGCATTCTCGAGGTCGACTTCCCAATGTGTCTTGCGGGTGATCCCTACCGGAATTCCAGCCACCTCGAGTGCTTTGTGAACCGAGTGTGCTGTGTTATCGGTGATAACCAGGTCTATTGGGAGTTCGAAGCCTGAGGGTTTTGGTTTAAAATCTCGAAGCTCTGCAGGAGGAGCATTGAACCTGCAGTAGGTAGGTGTCGATGTCTGTTGTTCACCTATGTAAGACTTCATAGAGGTGAAGAGGGGATCTCCTTCCAAGACCCGCTCCGGGTGAGGCATGATCGCCATTACGTTTCCATTTGGGTTTGTGACTGCTGCGAGGTTGTGAACTGAACCGTTGGGGTTTGTTGGGAAGTCAGGTTTCACAACTCCATTAGCGTCACTGTATTGAAAGGGCGTTTGCCCGGCTTCAATCATTTCGGCAAGTAGCGTGTCTGGGATTACAAACCGACCCTCGGCATGTGCCAAGGGTATGTTTATCGTACTGCCTTGTTCTAGGTGGCGCGTGAAAGCGCTCCGATTGGGTACCACACTTAAGCGCAAATGAGAAAATACGTTATAGAATCCTGTTCCCAGAATATGGCCTTCTTTTTCCCGACGATTTGGGGCCAAGGCCATTCCTATTCTATAATTTTCCAGTCCCGGAACCATGCCTGTTTCGACAAGGATTTGCGCGCCATTGCAGATTCCTAATACTGGTTTTCCCGACTCCGATTGTTGACGAACAATCTTCATAATGGGATCTAGCGAGGCTATGACGCCTGCCCGTGAACGATCCTCATAAGAGAATCCACCTACAATGACGTAGCCGTCAAAGTCTTCAAGGGAATCATAGGATTGATTCCAGAGAAATTCTACAGGCTCCATGCCCGCTCGACGAACGGCAGCGATTGATTCGGTTTCGCAATTGCTACCAGGGAACTGAATAATTGCGATCCTGATCATTTGTGAAGATGTACGTCACAAGGGCCTTCAATGATTTTTCCGATTTCGTAAGCAGGTATGTTTTCATATTGGCTTAGTATCTCCAGCGCTTCTTCCTTTGAATCCTGTCGCACAATAATGATGTATCCGATACCCATATTGAAGGTGCGGTACATTTCGTGGGTATCCACGTTCCCGATTTTTTGGATGACGTCAAAAACGGGGAGGCTCGGCCATGAACTGATGCTAATCTCAGCGCGGCAGTTGTTAGGTAGCACACGCGGGACATTCTCTATAAACCCTCCACCTGTGAGGTGAGCCATTCCGTGAACTACGACATTCGACTCGAGTAATGAGAATACAGGACGCTTGTAGTTCACGTGGGATGCGAGAAGTGCATCTCCAACTGAAGTTCCGAGTTCTGGAATACGGCTTTCGGTAGTAAACCCACCGACATCGAAAAATACTTTACGGGCGAGTGAATAGCCGTTCGTTTGTAGTCCCGAAGAAGCGAGACCGATGATGCAGTCACCCGGTTCAATGGTGGATCCGTTTATGAGTTTGTCCTTCTCAACCAAGCCAGTGACGCAACCGACGATGTCGTGCTCGTGAAGTTGATAAGTTCCGGGCATTTCAGCCGTTTCGCCGCCTACGAGTGAGATGCCGTTTTCCTTACAGGTATCAGTCATGCCTCTCACAATTTCTTCAACGATCTCGGGGACGAGTTTTTGGTTAGCGACGTAATCTAAAAATGTAAGGGGTGTGGCTCCGTGGACGATGATGTCATTGCTGGTGGCGCTGACGACGTCGATTCCCAAACCATAAAACTTCCCGGCCATTTTTCCCACCGTTACTTTGGTGCCGACTCCGTCGATGCTTTGGATGAGTACCGGGTTTTTGTAACCCTTGATGAGCTCGGTAAGGTCGAACATCGAACCGAAGCTTCCCAAGCCCGTTAACACGTAGGGAGAAAATGTACTTTTGACGTGGTCTTTGATGCGTGTGACCGCTTCATTTCCAGCGTCGATGTCCACGCCAGCGGATTTGTAGTCGATTTTACTCATAATAATTTTTCTCGTAACCCGTTTTCCCAACGCTCTTTTGCTTGCGCGAGATCCAGGTCTATGGAGTTTTGAAGTTTAAGGCGTTTGTCAGAGGTAGTTTTTCCGATGACTTGGAAATTGAGGTTTCTTTCGGTCAAGAGTGCAGTCGTTGCATCCAGATGAGAGGCGGTGATTTCGAGTATGAATCCACCGGTTTCAGAAAAAAGTGTTTGAAGATCTGTGAGTTCCGATCGAACTGTTATGTCGCAACCGATTTCATTCTCGAAGCTCATTTCGGCTAATGCAACTGCTAAGCCTCCGTCTGATATATCGTGGGACGCTTCGACGTATTCGGCGTCGATCAAGTCGATTACTGTGTGCATTTGCGTCTGAACTTCTTCAAGGTCAGGGGTGGGGATATTAGCCCCAAGAACGCCTTGGTAATCGTAGTAAACGGAGCCTCCCAGTTCGTTCTTGCGAGCCCCAATCATGAGGAGGTTCGAGCCTTCCTTTTTGAAAGCCGTAGTAACGGCTTTTGATACATCCGGTAGTTTTCCAACACACCCGATTAGCGGACTGGGTGGTATACTGCCCGTTTTTGACTCATTGTAGAGAGAAACGTTGCCAGCGACAATTGGTACGGGATGACCTGGATGTTCCTTCAAGTGGATAGCCTTACAGGCGTCGGCAACGCCATGAATTCCCGCGACAAAGATGCCCATTTGGTTTTGCTTTTCGGGGTTCCCGAAGCAAAGGCAATCCGTGACTGCCTGAGGAGATGCGCCGACGGCTGCGATATTCCGAAAGGCTTCTACAACTGCATTGATGGCTCCCTGTCTTGCATCGATAGATCCATACCTTGGGTTCTGGTCCATCGTAACAGCGATTCCTGTGTTGCGAATCTCTTCGGGATACTCGTCCCCTTGGAATGGTCTAATGACACCCGCGTCAGCTTTACCAGATTCGATGACGGTATTTCCCTGCACTTGTTTGTCGTACGTTTCAAAGACCGGTGCTCGGGAGGCGATGTTCTCGTGTGCCAGTAAATCCAGAAGGACTTTTGAAAGGTCGTCTGGTGCGGATAGCTCAGGCTCAGAAACTTCGTTTTTCGTGTGGGTATAAGGCCGGTCGTAGACTAAGCCTTCGGTTACATCTTTGGCATTCGCGTCGACGAGAGTTTGGCCTTTATAAGTCACTTTGTAACGGCCATCGCCTCGGATCTTACCCACTACGCAAGCGGCTGCTTTTTCCGAGATATTTGGGAAATCGAATGTCTTGTTATAGTGATCCAGAATAAGCTGGGTCACGTCGGGCGGTGTAGCCCACATGAACCGCTCCTGCGTTTCTGAGCAAAGCATGACTGCGGGAGCCAAGTTATCCATACCCAGGTGAACATCGTCGAGGAATACATCAGCTCCGTAGCCTGCACCATCAGCGATTTCGACACTGGCACATGCTATTCCGCCAGCTCCCAAGTCTTTGAAGCCTACTTTATTAATCAGGTTCCTTTCCTTAAGGATCTTGCAGAGTTCGTAGGTCGACTTGAGGATGTGTCTTTCAAGAAATGCGTTCGGATCCTGAACGGCACCTTTGTTCTTTTCTTTTTCGTTTTCCTCCAATTCCAGGGATGCAAATGAAGCGCCTCCGAATCCACTATTGTCGGTTGGTTTTCCGATTAATATCAGATCATATCCTTCAGCATCCTTTGGGGCGTAGGAATGGATGATATCATCTTCGCAAATAGCTCCGAGGGTAAGGACTGTTACCAGGCAATTATCATTGTAACCCGGGTGGTAATAAAGGTCTCCACAAACATTGGGAACTCCAAGAGGGTTTCCGTAGCCTGCAATTCCTGCTACAACGCCTTCGTGGATCCACTTCGACTTTGGGTTCTTGATATCGCCAAACCTTAGACCATCACCTATAGCAATGACTTTTGCTCCCATACAGCATACATCGCGGACGTTTCCGCCAACCCCGGTCGCAGCTCCTTCGTAGGGTACTATCTGGCTCGGGTGGTTGTGTGACTCGTGTGAAAGTGCTATTCCGTAACGCTTGCCGGCGTTGTCAGTGGCGACTCCAACGATGCCTGCATCTTCCTTGGGGCCAAGAATCACATTGGGTCCGTCCGTTACGAAAGCACCCAGGTGAACACGGCTACTTTTGTAGGAGCAATGCTCAGAACCCTGAATCGACCAAAGCACGCATTCCGCGAGTGTAGGGGGCCGTTCCAGGATCTCGTTCTGAATCTTCAGAGCTTCTTCCGGTGTCAGTGCCAGGTTGTAGTCTTTCAGCAATTGCTGAATCTGGTCGTTAGTCTTACTATTGAAGTCCAGGTGCTCGTCTTTTAGGGACATTTATTACGGCGGATGTAGTGGGTTGGACGAGTTAAAATAGGTATAGTCCAGAAACGATTCACCAGTGCAAGGCTGTTGTTAAGCAATGTTCCAGTTTTGTGAATGTTTGCCTAGGCAGATTTGATGGCTCTTCGGATTTTTCCTTCAACCAAGCGAATGTCAGTAAAGTCTGCGATGCCCTCGACTCCCCAGATATTCGACTCGACAAATTCGTCGCCACGACCGAGGAACTGGTAGCCGAGCTCATTGGCGAATCGCATGTCTGATCTGGAGTCGCCAATGTAGACGATGGCGTCAAAGTCTTTGCCATGCTTTTGCCGTGCGTCCTGATATGCGGCCTTCATGGCCTCTTTTTTATATTCGTACTCACAACATGAATACAGGATCCATTCATCGAAATCAAAACCTGCGGCGGTTAGCTTGAGTTCACTGGTAAAACGCCAGCCAGCAGTTGCGACAGCAAACATGTAGTTTTCGCTGTCCTCGAGGTGTTCGATGAATCTATGGGCTCCTGCTATAGGAGGGATGGCTGCTGGCTGTTGGTCCAAGTGACCGCTTAGTAGTTCAATAAATCGTTCTTTGCATCGTTCGACATCGTCGGGATGACAGAGTTTTCCCAGCTCTTCGCGCATTACCTCGCGAATGATTCCGCTATCGGTGGGATTGGCGAACGAATCCCAATCAGTTTTGATTCGTGGAAGGTTGAGCCCTTCGCAAATCGCCTGGGGAAAGAATACATTTTCGAGCGGGAGTGAGTCGACCAAGGTGCCGTCGATGTCTAGAAGGATAAGGTTCATGAGAAAACCGTGTATTTACGCTTGGTCTAGAAACCTCCGGGCAGTCCGCCGGGAAAGCCTCCCATGCCGCCACCTTTTTTGCCCATCATCTTTTGCATGCGCTTCATTTTTCCGCCGCGCATCATCTTCATCATCTTTTTCATCTGATTGAATTGTTTGAGCAGTTGGTTGACATCGGATACGCGGGTTCCAGAGCCGTTGGCGATTCGGACACGACGACTACCATTGATCAACCCTGGGCGGCCTCTTTCGGCTAACGTCATCGATAGAATGATTGCTTCGGTTTGGCCCATTTGCTTGGTTTCCTTGTCGCCAACTTCCATGCCACTCATCCCGGGCATCATGCCCATGACTTTGTCCAACGGTCCCAGTTTTTTGACTTGGCGAATTTGGGAAAGAAAGTCGTTCAGATCGAAATCTGCGCTTTTCATCTTTTCCGCCATACGCTCGGCTTCGTCCTGGTCGATCTTCTCTTGGGCTTGTTCAACCAAAGTAACGACATCGCCCATGCCTAGAATACGTCCGGCCATCCGATCCGGGTGAAAGACTTCGAAGTCGTCCATTTTCTCCCCGGTACCAGCGAATTTGATCGGGACCTGGGTGATAGACTTCATCGAGAGAGCAGCACCGCCTCGGGCGTCACCATCGAGTTTCGTAAGAATGATACCAGTAAGGCCCACTTCATCGTGGAAATGACTGGCTACATTGACGGCTTCTTGACCCAAAGCAGAGTCGCCGACTAACAAAATTTCGTCCGGTTGTATGATATCTCTCAGTTTTTTGAGCTCGCCGACTAGATCGTTGTCGATTTGAAGACGGCCGGCTGTGTCAAAAAGCATGACATTGGCCTTTTCGTCCTGTCCGAATCGAAGGGCTCGTTTTCCAATGAAGGGAACGTCTTTGGTCGTGCGATCGGAAAAGAACAACAGGTCTTCTTGCTTGGCTAATGTTTCCAGCTGGTCGATGGCGGCGGGTCTGTAGACGTCGCAAGCCACTACGAGTGGATTGACTCCTCCTTTTTTGAGGTGACGCGCAAGTTTTGCCGTGGTCGTAGTCTTACCAGCACCGTGGAGACCGATCATCATGATTTTCAGAGGCCGGTTAGAAGAAAGCTCTGCAGTTCCGTCTCCGAGGAGTTTGGTCAACTCATCATTAATTATTTTTACGACCTGTTGCCCCGGAGTAACGGAGCTTAGGACATCCTGACCAATGCAGGCTTCTCTAACTTGTTCTACAAATTGGCGCGCAACTTTAAAGTGGACGTCTGCTGAAAGTAGGGCAGTGCGGACCTCTTTGAGGGCGTCCGCCATATTTTCTTCAGAAAGTTTACCAACACCGCGAAGGTCGCGTATTGTTTTTCCAATTCTATCGGTCAGGTTATCAAACATAGGAACAGGTCGGGAAAAGGAACGAATTAAGTGAATCGTGTCGCGCGATACAAATTATTTCGGGAAAAAGAAATTGGTTTTCGATTTTCATTGAACGTGCGTTGGTCAGAGCAATGGTTCGGTAATGCTTTTGGGGATAGAAAGTTCCTGCGATGAATCTGCTTTAGCCGTATTTGATCCCGAAGTGGGATTGGTTGCTGACTTGGTATATTCGCAGATTCAAACGCACCAAAAATACGGTGGTATCGTCCCGGATTTGGCAAGTCGGGAGCATTTGGAGGCGTTTGTGCCGCTTCTTGAGCAATTGCAGTCCGAGGTAAATTTTAAACGGCTTTCCCAAATCGCAGTAACTTCGGGGCCCGGTTTGGCAAGTTGCCTAGCACTCGGTTTGGCGTTGGGGCGAAGCCTGGCTCTTGCTTTGGATATTCCCTTGGTGGGGGTGAATCATCTGCGGGGGCATGCGTTTTCACCATTCGTCTCCTTGCACAAAGAGAAGCTGGCTGATTTCGAGACTGCCTATGAGGACCT
>CALGUT010000115.1 GCA_937920335.1 uncultured Opitutales bacterium | reverse complement strand
CTCAGAGCCGAAGATAGAGGACCTCGACTGGATCGAAAGCTTGTGCGAAGAATACGGCATCAAGCTGGCTATCCACAATCATGGCCCTCGCCTTTCTCCCGTTTACATGTTTCCCGAAAAGATTGCTGAACTGTGCGAAGGTCGTAGTCCCCTGATTGGCGCAGCCTGTGATTTTGGTCACTGGGCGAAGGAAGGGATTGATCCTTATGAGGCAGTCAAAGTCCTCGGGGACCGGGTCATTACCATCCAGATGCATGACCAGAGTCAAATCGACGCCGAGGGTCACGACGTTCCGTGGGGCACCGGCAAAGTAGCGCTGGATAAGATTCTCCAGTTCCTTAAGAAGGAATCCATTACCCCCACTATGTTTGGGCTGGAATACTCATATAACTGGGACAACTCGTTGCCAGATATCAAAGCATCCATAGGGTACTTCAATCAGCAGTCTCTAAAACTTATCAAGTAAACGCTCCATGAACCGCCGCAGGTTTATCAAACAATCGACAGCCGGAGTCGCTGGCCTCCTAGCCGCTCCGACGATTATCCCATCCCATCTGTGGAGTAGCAGTCAGGCGACCCTTCCCAGCAATAAAGTGAACATGGGCTTCATCGGTGTCGGCGGCATGGGTACCGGTCACGTTCGCACTTTCCTCGGCTTCGAGGACATTCATGTGCGGGCTGTCTGCGATGTGCGCAAGGAACACCGTGATCGCGCAAAAGGACTGGTTGATACCCAGTACGGCAACGAAGAATGCGCGACTTACAACGATTTCAGAAAACTACTGGCACGGGATGACATCGATGCAGTCGTACTCGCTCTCCCCGATCAGTGGCACGTACTCATCGGGCAAGAAGCAGCCCGCCAAGGCAAAGCGATGTATTACGAAAAACCGATGAGCTTTACAGTGGAAGAGGCTCAAGCCATGAGAAGCACGGTTAAACGTTACGGTTCGATATTCCAGTTTGGAACTCAGCAGCGATCCGACCCCCGTTTTCGATTTGCGGTTGAGCTGGCGCGCAACGGTTACTTGGGAGACTTGAAACGGGTTATCGTTGGCTCGGCCAGTTACACAGAGGTGCCAGAACAACCCGAGGAAGCGATCCCGGATGGTCTCGACTACGATATGTGGCTCGGTCCATCTCCTGATCTCCCCTACACAACCTTACGTTGCAGCAGAAACTGGACGCTGATTCGTGACCACTCGCTAGGCTGCCTGGGAAGTGCCTGGGGCATACACCACATTGATATCGCACAATGGACCATGGATGCCGATGAATCGGGACCCATTTCGGTAGAAGCCCGCGGATCCATTCCAACTACGGGACTTTACGATACTTTCCAATACTTTGAGTCGGAACACCTTTACGCAAACGGAGCGACGGTGCTCCACATCGACCACACCCACGCCAAGAAACGCTTTCCCCAATTCGTAAACCCAGGTTCATCCATGGGTATCCTCTGGGAAGGCTCCGAAGGCTGGGTGTACGTGAGCCGCGGATACCTAGGTGCATCGTCCGATAGAATCCTTCGCACAAAGATCGGCCCTAACGAAATCAAGCTACCCGAAAGCAACAACCATCGCCGCAATTTTATCGACGCTGTAAGGACCGGAACCGATCCCATTTGTCCCGTTGGCCCTGGAGTGAAGTCAGAGATCGTTTGCCAACAAGCCGATATTGCGATCCGGATGGGTCAGCGCCTGGAGTGGGATAACGACACCGAAACATTCATCAATAACCCGATTGCCAATAGCATGCTATCGAGCCCAATGCGAGGTCCTTGGAAATTGTCATGAAGACATCACTACGAATAGATCGACTCATATCCGGCCTACTGTGGGGCCTGGTGATCTATGGTGGCAGCCTCCAGGCGAAGCCCCAGGAGCTGGAGTCACTCGAGGCCATACTCACAGACTTAGCGACCTATGAATTTGGCGATCCGACCCCTTGGAAATCAGAGCTGCTAAAAAGCATGCAGACTATTTACCAGGAAACGGACAATCAAAGCACTGCCATTCAGCTTATAAATTATTTCCTCAATTCAGACGCATCTGAGGAAGCCAAGCGAGTCGTCCAAAAAGAGCTCAGAGCATTGGAATCACTCCCACCCAAAACGGTGAGCTCAAAAGACATGCTCGATGAAGTCGATAGCCTCATGATTCAACCCAAAGACTGGCCCGGCAAGAACGAAGCACTTCTGACCATCGCTGAACGAATGCTAGACCTGGGCGAGAATACTGAAGCCCTTAAGCTGTACAACCACTTGTCATCTGACTCCAGTGATATCATGATCCAAGTTGCAGCGCTCAACGGAAAGTTTCACGCCTCCGAGCGCCCAATCTCGATCCTCAAAACGGCACTTAACGATTCCAATTCAACGTTACGAAGACAGGCAATTCGTTTGGTGAAGGATCTACCACCAGAGTTTTCAAACGGAGCCCAGCTATTCAAAGTAGCTCCTTTAACCGATATCGAAGAGGCTCAGCTATTAATCTTCCTCGCCGAGCGGGGAGATGCTTCAGTCCATTCCTTGGCAGTTGAATACTTGAAGGGCGCAAATCCGGTCCTCAGAAGTGCCGCCCTATATGTATTCGAATTATTAGGACAAGCAGATGACGTCTTGGGATTGACGAAATTAGCTAGCCAGGAAATAGAGACTGAATCGGATCTTGCCCGCAAGGCACTCTACCGAATGCCAGGACAGGCAATCGACAAGCAGATCGTCACCTTACTCGACCAATCACCGACCGACGTTCAGATTGAGCTTATCAAAGCCATCGAAGAACGGAACCTAACCTCTGCTAGCAACGAATTACTTGACCTAGTACGCTCCTCTTCGAATCAAAAAGTTGCTTCCGAGTCATTACAAGCGATAGCTATGACAGCTCCCATTGAAACTCTCGAACCATTGGTCGATCTACTGAGAGACGAACCAGATTCCAAAGTACAAAAGAACATCGAACGATCGATATCCCGAATCGTTTCCCGGTTTCCCGACGATCCGATAGGTCAAGGAATTCTAAAACAGATCGAAAGCCAATCGAATTAACCCCGCCTTCGGTTTCGTCGACCTGCGGGACGCGCTGGTGCCGCTGCCGTTGAAGTGGCCGACGATGATTTCTTCCGTTCTGGATTCGATCTCCGTGAGCTTGAACCGCCAGCCGGCTTTCGTTTACCAGAGGCTCCCTGTTGCCGACCTGCGCCTTTCTTGCCGGGTCCACCACGAGTCTGCCGGGCAGCTTCCTTGCGGCGTGCAGCTGCCTTTTGAACATCACTCGCACTGGGTGCCTTATCCGGCCAATTGTCGGGTTCAAAACCCTTAACATCTGTTAGGTCAATTTTCTGGCCAATCAGCTTTTCGATCGCCCGAAAATAGGGGCGTTCGTCATTGCTGACGATGGAAATCGCTTCGCCTTCCTGCCCAGCTCGCCCGGTTCTACCAATACGGTGAACATAGTCTTCCGGAAGGTTCGGCAGCTCAAAATTAATAACATGCGGCAGTTGAACAATGTCCAGCCCACGAGCCGCAATATCCGTAGCCACCAAGACCCGAATGTTTTTCTTTTTAAAACCTTCAAGAGCACGGGTACGGGATGCCTGCGTTTTGTCACCGTGAATCGCACTGGAGTGAATACCGTCTTGGGTTAAGCGTTTACTCAAGCGATTTGCACCGTGTTTGGTCCGAGTAAAAATGAGTACCTGACTCCAGTCCCCGTCTTTAATCAAACGGGAAACCAATTGAGTTTTGCTATGCTGATCACAGCGGTAAGCACGCTGGGCCACCGTTTGTGCGGCTGGTTTTTCCGGCGTAATTTCTACCGTGAGCGGATTATAGAGAAACTCCTTGGTCAATGTACGAATCTCCTTCGAGAAAGTAGCTGAGAATAAAAGCGTCTGGCGTTTTCTAGGGATCAACTTGCTAACGCGTCGGATGTCAGGAATGAATCCCATATCCAGCATACGATCTGCTTCGTCCAAGACGAAGATACTAACCTTATCGAGGCGACAGGCGCCTTGATTACAAAGATCCAGCAAGCGTCCCGGAGTAGCGACGAGTATATCTACTCCATTTCTAAGCTCCTTGAGCTGTGGTTTGATATTTACCCCACCAAACACTACCAGACTCTTCAGCGGAAGGTGTTTCCCATAGGTAACGATGCTCTCTTGCACTTGGGCAGCAAGCTCACGCGTCGGTGTGAGCACCAGAGCTTTAATGTGGCGCCCTCCGCTATTCTCACCCTGGGTCAGCAGATGCATCATCGGTAAGGTGAAGCCAGCTGTTTTACCGGTTCCGGTTTGGGCGGTGGCGATAACGTCTTGGCCAGTTAGTACGAGAGGAATAGCTTTCTCCTGCACGGGTGATGGCGTGTCGTAACCTTTGTCACTAACAGCGCGTAAAATATCTTTAGATAAGCCGAGTTCGGCGAATGTCTTCATAAACGAATGATTGGTAATAATGATGGGCAGGCTCCATAAATGGAAATACCTAAGGAACTAGCCGAGTGGTTTGCGTCAGGACCATTAACAGAATTGTTAGAACAGAATAATGGCCAGGACCACTGAAGCGCCTTTATTTCGAGCCGCCTTTTTATTACGCGAATCAACGAGGAGGAAACTAAGTAATCCTTAAAACAACTGCATCCGTGGAGTGGTTTGAAACGAATTGCAAGCTATAGATTGAGCTAATCACGGAAGCTTTACGGTTTCTTTAACCAAAACTCCATAGCGCCCTGACCTTCTTTTAAGATGTCTTTGCGATTCTTCAAAAGTACAAACCGCTCGAACAATACCTCCAACTCTGGTAAACTATAGAAAGCATAGAAACGTCGACCTCCCAACTTCTCCTGCGCTTCTTTACCACCAGGATAGCCATCACGCGGTCGTTCGAGAAACTGCTCCCCTTGACCCAACTTAAGATTGCAAAACAGGACTCCACCGGGATTCAGTGCTCTCCAGATCGACTCTATACACTGACTAAATTCAACTTTGGTTAGATGATATAGACAGGCACAAGCCCAGATGCCATCAAAGGATCCCAATGTTTCTATCTGACGCAAATCATGCTTAATGTAACAACCGGCTGGATCTTCCGACCGGGCGACCTCGAGCATACCGTCCGATAGGTCGAAGGATGTAGTGTCAAATCCAAGATCCCGTAAATACCGCGAATCGCGCCCTTCCCCGCAGCCAGCAACCAGAACTCTGTTTCCTACTAGATAGTCGGTAAAAATCTTCATGGAATTCTCCAGCCAAGCCCGGTTTTCAGGGGTCGCAATGACATGATAGTCATTAGCAATCGCGTCGTAGGTAGAGATCGTTTCCTCGACGTGTTTCATACTAGTTCCCGGGTTGTACGGTTTCCGATTGAAACAAACGTTTCCGGAACCAGAATGCGACGCTTACCAAGGCAATCATGACCGGCACTTCCACCAGGGGGCCAATGACTGCTGCAAAGGCAGCTCCACTCCCGATACCGAATACGGCAACGGCTACTGCAATCGCCAATTCAAAATTGTTACTGGCAGCCGTGAAGCTCAAGGTAACGCTTTGTTTGTAATCGGCCCCCACCCATTTCCCCATCAGAAAACTCACGACAAACATGATGGCAAAGTAGATCGTCAGTGGTATTGCAATTAACAATACATCCAATGGGAGCTCGACGATCTTGTCTCCCTTAAAGCTGAACATCAGCACGATCGTAAAGAGCAAGGCGATCAAAGTGATCGGACTTATACGAGGAATAAAAGATTTCTCATACCATACTCTGCCTTTGAGTTTCACACCGATCAAGCGAGTCAACATACCTGCGAAGAATGGGATACCGAGGTAGATGAAGACACTCTCTGCAACCTGCCCCATAGTAATAGCCACTACACTTCCTTCGAGACCAAACACAACAGGCAGGTAGGTTATAAAGAACCAAGCATACACACTGAAAAATACGATCTGAAAAACAGAGTTGAACGCTACCAGCCCAGCCGCGTATTCGCTGTCTCCTTCCGCTAGCTCATTCCACACAATAACCATCGCAATACAACGGGCCAGCCCGATCAGGATGACCCCCGTCATGTATTCCGGGTGCCCTTGCAGAAATAGCACCGCCAGGGCAAACATCAACACCGGCCCGATAACCCAATTTTGAATGAGCGAAAGACTCAGCACTTTCACATTGCGAAACACGCGGTGCATTTCTTCATAGCGCACCTTCGCCAGGGGCGGATACATCATAAGAATAAGACCGATCGCGATGGGGACATTCGTTGTCCCTACTTGAAACTGATTCAAAAAATCCTGAGTGCCGTCCCAAAGAGCACCGATGGCGACACCGATTCCCATCGCGAGGAAAATCCAAAGTGTCAAAAATCGGTCTAGGAAGCCGAGTTTCTTTTTGGTCGGCGCACAGGCGATTTCGTCTATTTCACTTTTCATAATCGAATCAAAGAAACGGAAGCTTCACGAACGCCCCTGCCGATAGCCACTCGCAAATGCGCCAAATACCTTATTAATTTCATCCCGGATCCGACGAAAGGCGTCCAGCTCAGTCTCCCCCGGACGAACGGCCTTCGGTGGATCTTCAAACCCCCAATGATAGCGATTCACTATGCCTGGGAACACCGGGCAGGACTCATTCGCATTTCCACATACCGTAATCACCGTATCAATATCCTCATTCAAGAACTCATTCAAATGTTTTGATCGGTGCTCAGAAATATCGATGCCGATTTCGGCCAGCACCTCGATGGCCAGCGCATGCACATAACCAGCCGGCTTGGAGCCCGCACTAAACACGTCGAATAAATCATTTGCTTCATGCCGAAGGATTCCCTCGGCCATATGGCTCCGACAGGAATTACCTGTACAGAGGATGAGAACTTTGGGTTTGGTCATAGCGCTAGCACTCCTCGCACAGAACCGATGCGCAAGCAGACTCCTCTTCCTGCATTCTTCGAATAATCTCCATCCGCTTTTTGCTGTCTTGAGAAAACGATAGTTCTTCGCCGTAACAATCCTGCAGGCACTTCAAATTGTTATCCAACAAAGGACTATTGGAATCACTCAGGCGGTAGACCATCCACTGTGCACACCGATCTGCTTCTACCATGCCCAGCTCCTTCATGTAGCGCAGCTGTTTCGATATCTTCACCTGGTCAGATTCCAGAATCTCCACGAAATGACATACACAAAGGGGTCCATCTTTGAGAAGGTTGAGAATACGCAAACGCTGTGTATCACAAAAACACTTATACGCCTGAACAATTTCCATACCCTTCATATTCTACTGTAAGCATATACAGTCAATGGTATTTATCAATCCGGAGCAGATTTCTTCAAGTATTTGGGCGCTTCGGGCTTCGCCTCGGGTTTCCCATACACGGTCCCAACCGGATAAAACTCTGCGTAAAATTGGATGGCCTCTGCGGTCGTTTCGTCAAACTCCTCTTTAATAAACTCCAGTGAGAGGTCTATGCCAGCCGACACGCCGGCTGAGCTCCAGATAGATCCATCACGGACAAAGCGTTCTTCTACGACGTCAACACCACCGAAGTCACGTAACCGATCAAGAGAGCTCCAATGAGTTGTCGCTTTCTTCCCTTCTAGCAGTCCGGCCTCGGCCAGCAGAAACGCGCCTGTGCAGACAGACAACACCGCACGGCAGCTTTTTGCCCGTTCTTTCAGAAACGATATAAATCGTGGATTCGTTGCCTGCTGCCGACTGCCCCAACCTCCCGGAACCAAGAGGTATTCGAAAGTCGGGCAATTCGCGAAGTCGTAATGCGGCACAATCTCGAGCCCTTTCGCACACCGAAAGGGTTCACCCGTTTCCGTTACGATAAACGCTTCTTCAATCTTCTCTTGAGCTTTAAGCCCGCCGGCAAGTATCTCCCACGGGCCGATAAGATCCAATTCTTCAACGTCGGGAAAGGCTAAGAATGCAAAATTCATAGGAGAGTCGATAACGGGCAGTTAGGCCAAGGGCAACCTCTGAGAAGTAGATACTCTCTGGCGTGCAATTATTTGTCGGAGGAACCGTATTACTCACTAAGGCGATTATCAGGTTCCGGGCGAACCAATCGGTAGGACTAGAGTGTTTCGGTCTGTTTCGCATCCGGTTTTGTCGTCGACTCACTCCTCGGAACTGGCGCCGA
>CALGUT010000114.1 GCA_937920335.1 uncultured Opitutales bacterium | reverse complement strand
ATTACGTCATACTCAATTGCCAAGTCCTCCAAGCGTTGCAGATCTTCCTGAGTTGACGTTATTCGCTCTGTATTCAGGTCATATTGAGCCCGTATTTTTTCCGCCAATACCGAAGGATTTTGAATCGCTTCTTCAACCTCATCCGCCAGTAGAATCTCGAATTCCGTAATGGTCGATTCATTTTGAACCATACGGGGGTGACGTTCAAGTAATTCTATTGCGAGCTGTTCACGCTCGGTCTTGGCCATTTCGATTCTCTGCTTGTAAGCGGAAACATTCCGATATCCTGCAATGGCCTCAATTTTTAGCAGTTTACCCAAGTCACCTTCCGCCATTCCTATCTGGCTAACGGTTGTATCCAGTTCCTGAAGCTCAAGGGTCAAACGGGTTCGTTCAGACTCATACTGTTGAAGCTGAGAAAGAATCAGATTTTGACTCGCATCAATTGAGACAATATTATTCTTCTGCTTAAATGCTTGAAGCTCTTTTTCTGCATTTAGAATCTGTTCCTCCAAATCACCTCCTCTAAGGCCAAGAAACGAAAGGGCATTATCATTCGAACTACCTACATTTCCACTTAGATATCGGATATAGGCCTCCGCATAAGTATTCGCGAGCATTGCAGCTACTTCGGGCGTTGGATGAGTAGCAAATATCGAATAAGCCATTAATTTATCATTTACTGAAATATCGAATGAACCGGCTAACACACCAGACAAGCTGGGCGCTGCCAACTCATCAGATAAGTAAGGACTCAGTATAGCATTTACCTGGGATGTACTCAGACCTTCGACCACAAACTGCCGGAACTCCCCACTCTTCATTTGCAATAGGTGCTGATTCAGAACTGCACTTGAGCGGGTCATCTCGCGTTCGTCGACCACCTGCTGTATATCCAACACCCTTTCGTTAACGATTTCGATCAGAACCTGTAAGCCACTCGTATAGAGCGGTGTTTGATTAAACTGATACAGGCACCACAACCCAGAGAAAAGAATTCCGGTCGCCAACCCTAACAACCAGCGTTCTCGAATTATCTTTAAATAATCAATGATTCCCAGCGAAGGAGTTTCTAAATCTGTTTCGTACATCAATAGTATAACGGTATTTTTCCAGGCCTAAGTCTGCCTAAGGCAAGAATCCGCAGAGCTCTCTACTAAAAGAGCCTCTCCGGAACATATATTACATCATTCGGGTAAATAAGGAAATCGATGTCATTACTACCAGAGCCACTACTCTTACCAATGTTAGACATATCTACGATGATCGTTGTTTCTTTCCCATTGAGATCTTTTCGCACGACCCGAATAGCATCTTTTCTCGCGACTCCCCGAAAGTCACCCACGAGCGAAATGATTCTCGCTAACGAAAGCGAGTTGGTATCATTCGGAAGCTGAACGGACCCGGGTCGATTTACCTGGCCTAATACAGATACCACCTTGGGACTGTACTGGGAAACCGAGATAATGATCTGCGGGTTCCTCAAGAACCTCTCTTCAACATAGGCCTTGTTAATTTTTTCCTCAGCTGCAGGAATCGGGATTCCTGCTACGTTAATAGCGCCTATCAGGCCCATATTAATCTCCCCTCGATTGGAAATTTCCTGAGTTGTCTGGAGATCGGGTTGACCAAAAACCTGAACATTCACGACATCCCCCGCCGTCAGAATATAATTTGAATCTTCTTCTTCTCCAACCAGCAAAAATGGAGAAAACATACACGAAAGGCTCAATACGGTTAAGAAGGCACGTTGAAACGCTCGATTCATAAGTTATAGTAAGTGATTAATCAGTAGCTATCCAAGATGTTGTGCTTATCCTGGAATTGGAGATAGAGAGCAATTTGGTTTTAAATTCTAAACATTCTCCATCCATCAAAAATCCTGTCGCCTTAAGCCTCACCAAGACTTCGAAAATCCCAAATCCGCAATGTAGCGTTGGTAACCGAAATTCGAATTTGAGGTCCGATCTTCATAAGAAATTCCAGCCCTGAACCCCGCATCCCTACCCACGGTTAAGGTGTATGAAACTGAAAGCCTTAAAGACTCGTCGCTTCGATTCGTCAGCCCCGTGTAATCGTCCTCGCTTATCGACACAGAAGCCAGGATTCCAGACCTTTCAGAAAGCCTCTCATTTACAGAAACCTGAAAATCCTTGGAATCACTAATTTCACCATTGGCAGAAGCCCGTGTAGTGGTTGCCCCCGACACACTCACTGATGTTCTTTCACGAGCGGCCCAGGTTAAATCGATTGAATAGTAAGGGTCAGTCGAACTATAATCTTCAAAAAAAGGAGAACTAATATCTTGCTTCCGGATTCCACCAGAAACAGACCCACTTAATCTCGGGGAAAGTTGGCCGCTTAAACCCACAGCAAGCACATCGCTAGACTGCCCGGGAAACGTTCCACCGTCATACTCGATCGTTTGGTAGGAATAGCTAAGAGTACCGCTAAGCCTTTCGGAGTAATTGTAAGCCGATCCAATAGAAAAGTCGAAATCTTCGGAACTTCGGTCACGGATTCCAGGAATCCCTTCCGCGACTATATTCTCAAACTGCTGATCACTATAACCAACCGACCCGTTCACGCTTAATTTTTCACTCAAGGACCGCCTCAGACTCCCCTCCAGGTCCGATACCACATTCTTGATCCTGCGACCTACATCAGCGTTTGCCTGCGTCGTTTCATTATATCCACCCGACAAACTGTAATAACTCCTACTATCAATGTTGTTCGGATAAGAAATCTCAAAACTGGATCGCCAATCCTCAGAATTCAATTCACTGAGATCAGCCATTCGGGTAATATTGCTTCCGATCTCCAAGCTCGCATTGAGTACCGACCGCTCACGCTGAACAAACATTAGCCCGGCATAAAGGGTGCCGACAATGTCATCCAGCTCATCAGATTGCCGGATCAGCACATTGGAATCGTAAGAAATATCCAGGTCACTTACCAGAACCAGGTCTCCATTGCCGACTTGGGTTAAACCCGAGGTCTTTAACACAAGCGATAGAAAGGTAATGAATAATAACAGGGTACGAAGCATAGATCCTAAAAAATACATACTAGGGCGGTCGGTTTGGTTAACGGATGATTATAACAAAAACTAGGAGCTTTTTAAGAACAAGTCTTTTTGCTGATGGAAAACGCAGCCACTGCACTCTTTCGTAAACGAATGTCACAAAGTCGGACAGACTGCTCAAAAAATTCAATTTCCTCCACTTACGGCGATGCTAATCCGTAGATTTGATCGGTGAAACGTCTGTCCCAGTTAGAGGATGACAGTAGTACCTGCTGAAATAGTGCTTCCACCAGATTTCCAACAAGCTGCCGCCCTTGGTCGGTTCCTTTCCTGTATCGGATGGAAGACCTTAAACGCCATGGAACTATAAAATTTCGTATCATTCCTGAGAGGAATGTAACGTTCTTTCTCAATCAGCGAGTGAAACCACCCCCCAACCTCAAAACTCTCTTAAAAACCCACCTCTTACAGCAACTCAATTCTAAGCCATACGGGTTACGATCACGAAACGAAAGCGGTGATGCGCCGCAGAAACGCGATCTGAGACAGAAAACTGAATACAAAAGCTTAAAGCTATTTCCCTTTCTACAAACAACTTAGAGACTTCACTTTAAAGTGAAATCAAATACTACACGTATTTATCGTAAAAGTGTAAAAAATAATTTAGGTGTATACCGCAGCGAATGAACAGGGTTTCCCCTAG
>CALGUT010000113.1 GCA_937920335.1 uncultured Opitutales bacterium | reverse complement strand
ACCGATGGGCCTCCTGTTTGAGAACTCCGATTACGTTGAACTGAGAATTGAAAATACCTCCGATGCACCTGAAGAGGATTTTGATATTTCAGATGACGTATCAATTCCCGCGGGTGACTATCGTTGGACACGGGGTGCCATCAACTTGGAGACAGCCACCCGACGCATGGTCAGTTTAAATCATGAGTTTTCATTTGGGGATTTCTATGATGGTAGCCGAATTGAAAATACTTCTGAAATAACCTACCTGCCTTCGAAGCATTTTGGGACTGTTTTAAGTTACTCCAGGCAAGACGTGAAATTACCCAGTGGAGACTTTGATATAAAATTGGCCTCCTTAACCGCTTTGGTGAATTTCACTCCGGATTTCACGTGGTCCAATCTAGTACAGTATGACAACAAATCAGATACCTTGGGGGTAAACAGTCGAATAATTTGGGAATACAAACCGGGCGCAAAGATTTTCCTGGTCCTCAATCAAAGCTATCTGGATGAAAGGTCGGGTTTTGTGCGCAAGCAATCCGATACGACCCTGAAACTGAGTTCGATCTTCCGCTTCTAATTTTCTCTAATGACTAATGACCCTGTCGGTTCCGCTTTTGTTATTTGTGGAGCGCATTAGATGATCCGACAGTTAGAAACTGAGGTGTACGTTGGACTGCTTGTTTGAATGTTACCTATTTCAAGTATGTTTAATGTTTTAGACCTGTGTCTATAGACGCTGCTGTCGCAGCGGCTATGGTTCTTGTTCATTCAGTCGGATTCGGTTAACCACGAAAGAAAAGTTTATTTATGAGTACCCCAATTACAGATATTACAGGCATTGGTCCCGCAGCGGCGGCAACGCTCGCCAAACATGGCTTTGACTCTGCCGAAGCCATCGCTTCCAGCGACGTTGAATCATTGTGCGAAGTACCGGGTTTTGGAGCTGTTCGCGCTCAAGGCGTCATTCGGGCGGCTAAGGCCATAGCTTCCGTAGACAAGAAGAAAGCCAAAAAGCCTAAGGGGAAATCTAAGCCGGCGAAAAAATCCCCCAAATCCAAGGCAAAAGGTAACAAGAAAACCAAAGACAACAAGAAGGGTAAATCCAAGTCCAAGCCGTCAAAAAAATCCAAGAAAGATAAAAAGAAGTCCGGTAAGAAGAAAATTTCAAAGAAGTCCAAATCCAAGAAAAAGGGAAAAGGTAAGAAGTAGGCAAAGCGGTCGAAGCCGGAGGACTTGAGATCCTTGAGCGTTTCTTCGGTCTCATCCTACAAATAATTTAACTACTCTTAGGTAATCGAGGTTGAAGGTAGACTCCTGCTTACGTGATTGATGGCGGAAAGCTTGATGGGTTATGCTGTTCCCAGTAGGCTCCGCGCTCCTAATTTTCATCGGCTTGGGATGTCGGTTGACAGCTCAATGACACATGGTGTGATAGGGTATGTCGATGGTCAGAGCGTTAGCAATTTTATTGATTTTGGTTACGGTAGCATTGGGGCAGGCACCGACCGAAAAGTCTATTGTCATAGCGGATATAGAGTTGGAAATGATATTCGTCGACGCAGGAACTTTCACGATGGGGAGCCCCGTGGAGGAACCACTTCGCGACAAAGCCGAAGGCCCGCAAACGAAGGTCCGATTGACGCACCCGTTTTGGCTGGGAAAAACAGAAGTTACCCAAGCACAGTACGAAGCGATCATAGGGACCAACCCGAGTCGTTTCAAAGAAGTAGGTCCCGACGCGCCGGTGGAAGAAGTCTCCTGGGACGACTGCATGAAGTATTGTGAAATACTTACCGAGCGCGAACGAGCTGCAAACCGTCTTCCCGAGGGCTACATATACACGTTACCTACCGAAGCTCAGTGGGAATATGCCTGCCGCGCAGGAACGAAGGGTGACTATGCCGGAAATCCATCGAGCATGGCCTGGTGCAATGGGAACAGCAATGGAACCACGCATCCTGTGGCTCAACTGCGGCCAAACGATTGGGGATTTTATGACATGCCGGGAAATATCCTCGAGTGGTGTTACGATTGGTATGGCAGTTACCCCGGCGGTTCCGTGACGGATCCTCAAGGCCCCGAATCGGGACACTTCAGAATGGCGCGCGGTGGTAGTTGGAGAATGGATTCAAGTGTGGGCCGCTCAGCTGCACGAGCCGGTGGTTCACAAGCCCGAAGAGACTATACGATCGGTTTCCGTCTCGCCTTGTGTAAG
The DNA here is from genome assembly GCA_937920335.1 of uncultured Opitutales bacterium. Classification (GTDB taxonomy): domain Bacteria; phylum Verrucomicrobiota; class Verrucomicrobiia; order Opitutales; family UBA2995; genus UBA2995. Next base: position 1,889 of record CALGUT010000113.1, on the reverse strand, counting down.
TTGGAAAACTAATCGGTGTCCGTTTGTTTGAAGGAGGCACTGCAGGAACTAATTCTGACGACGTCCTGCCACGGCTCGAGGATCTCCATTTCTTGGTAGTTTTCGCAGTACCTGCGATAGAGTTGGCTATGCCGTCTTAGACCTTGACCACAGTAGACCTCAGGGATCCCGCGACTTACTGACGGACTACTTCGATTTAGGACTAGATGATCATTGTAAGAGAAGGTCATGTGCCTGTATTTTTCTTTTCGATGGAATGGAGATTCAATGGTTGATCTCCCGAAGCCCGCATCTTTAACAGACTTTTCTATACCCTGAATGAAAGCTCGCCCCACAAATGTTCGTTGGATAATTTTTGCGTTGGCATCGGTCAGTTCTGCGATGCTCTACTTGCACCGATATACGTGGAACGTAATCCGTCCCGAACTGGAACGAGAGTATGGGTTTTCGAATACGCAGTTAGATCAAATATTTGCTTTTTTTCAGCTGCCTTACGCCTTCGGGAATGTTCCAGGAGGGATTATAACTGACATTTTTGGTGCCCACATTTTCTTAAGCTCTGTTACGCTTGCTTGGTCGATCTGTTTGGTAGGGTTCGTGTTTGCCGGTTCTTTCTGGGCGTTCGGGGGGATACGATTTTTCTTCGGACTTGCACAGGCCGGAGCCTATCCAGCATTAACGAACGTCACTAAAAACTGGTTTGCCGTATCTTCCCGCACGACCATACAGGGGTTTATAATGGGCTCCTCGGGGCGCATCGGTGGAGCCTTTGCCTCAATAGTGATGGCTACCGTATTGATGGGGCGCTTTGGGCTCGGCTGGAGAATGGCGTTAGTCATTATGGCTCTTCTCGGGATTGTTTTTGGGATCATTTTATTTCTGTTTTTGAGGAATCGACCCGACGAGGATAAGCGAGTCAATCAGGCTGAAATAGATTTGATCCAGAGCGGTGAAGCTGCGGAGAAACCAGCCAAACGAGTCATGTCATTCAAGAAGGCTCTTGCTCGCAGGAATTTTCAGCTGCTTCTGTTTCAGCAGTATTGCAATGCCGGCGCCGATGTTGTTTACACGATGGTGTTGGGCAGCCTCTTTATGTCGAAAGGGATTTCCGTGGGAGAAATGGGGATTTACGCCAGTATGCCTCTGTTCGGTGGCGCATTAGGAGGGTTCTTTGGAGGCCTTTTGAATGATGTTGCGATTAAGGTCACGGGCAGCAGACGCTGGGGGCGAACTCTGATTGGTTTCCTTGGAAAGGGGATTGCAGCCTGTTGCCTGTTCTTCGCGATCAAGCAGTCCAGTGTGGCCGGCCTTGCCTGGGGATTGTTTGTCGTAAAGTTTTTTGCGGATTGGTCTATGCCGACGATGATTGGAACGTGCACGGATATTGCAGGGCGCTATCCGGCGACTGCATTCAGTATCGTCAACTTTACCGGAAACATTGGGGCTCTCATGACACCTTTTATTTTTGGGCCGTTATCGGATCACTACTCTACCTTCGAAATGATTGATGGAGTTCAAAAACGGATCACGGATTATAACCCCATGTTCGTTCTGGTGATGGCATTGTATCTGGCGAGCGCATTTACCTGGTTGTTCATTAATTGCACCAAGCCTTTGAATGCAGACAAGGAGTAGATAGCTTGATGCTTTGGGTGATATTCGTGAGCTAGCGACTCGATCAGGCTGCTGAAGATCCTGTGGGTCCAGACTGTTTGAGCTGGTGTGTTCGGAACTCCAGGCCTCACGGTTCGATTTACAAACGGGATTGTCAGGCTTCTCCCTTCGGTCGTGAACGAACCCTTGGGTTCAAATCCCTGTAAGTCTAATTATGTGTACACTAGGGAGTGTTTGTGAATTCAGAATCGAAACCAAATAAAAATAGCAGCAAT
>CALGUT010000112.1 GCA_937920335.1 uncultured Opitutales bacterium | reverse complement strand
GATCGTTGGCGCCATCCTGCAGGAATACACGAAGCGGCTTAGGCTCCGTTTTACGAATCAACGTTGGATACTCATCACCTCCACGGAGTCCCACGTAGGTTCCAATCGTACTAAATACTCTACGAAACGCATCGGGCCGATTCCAAGCCGCCGTAAAAGCAGCTATTGCTCCTGAGCTCCCCCCACCGATGGCTCTCGCGTTCGGATCGTCACTGATATTGTAACGCGCCTCGACCTGAGGAAGTATCTCCTCGATCAGGAAACGCGCATAGTTGTCACCCATGCCATCGTATTCGAAACTACGATTATACCGGGCCTCTGCATTTTCATTCGCGGCTGGAACGACTCCAGGGTTGATAAAAACTCCTATCGTAACCGGCATTTCACCTTTATGTATCAGGTTATCAAACACAACAGGAACCCGCCATTGGCCATCTCTTGTCACACGCCCTCCTCCATCCTGAAAGACCATGAGACACGCTGCTTCGCTTGGATCATATTGGGCGGGAACATAGATCCACCAGTCACGCTCCGTACCCGGAAATATTTTACTCTCATTGAAAAATAGTTTCTCGACACTTCCTTCCGGTACTCCCGGCTGCAGCTGGGAATCTGGGCCCAGCGTATAATCGTCAGCCCCAAAACAAGTAACCGACAAAAGAACGACAAACAAACAATAGGAAACGAGCAGTCTTTGCATAAGAGCTTTGTGTGATCTCCCCAGCAGGAAGTCAAAGTAAGAACGCAGTCGGAGTGTCCAAATAGCAGTGGTCTTCTAGGTCTAACCTCCTCCTCAGACAGAGAAAACTATATCTATCTTGAAAGCGAATCATCTCGATGCACTTCCTAGCCCCTCATGCAATATCCAGATAGATTACTCGCGAACATAACGGGTTCTCACGGTGAAGACACTGTCCCCACTTAGAATAGAACCGCGGCCAAATAAACGGCCCCCTTCCCAATTCGATAGTCCGAGTTCGGGTTTCTTGAGTGCAAATTGTCCATCCACCCAACGAGTCATATCGTTTCCAACAAACGGCGCGTTCAACGAATCAAAAAATGCAGCATGTTCGACAAGGTCATCACTCACTAATGAACCAACAAACTGAGGGCTGTATTCATTGAACAATGAAACGGCTTCATTCACTGAATCCACGAGCACCAGCGTTACTTCAGGTGAATCTTCCCATTCCCATTCATGCCCCAGGAGACTCGGATCAATCAACTCAGCCTGTGCTTCGTCAACATTTCCTTCAGCCCGACCGATCGGAACTACTTTATCAAACAACTCAGTCGGAACCGAAGACTCACTTCCACGAGCCACATGTAACTTAAAATTACTTGAGCGCCGCTCGCTCGCTCGCTTCATAGATTTCAAGAAGACCGGGACTAGCTCATCCGCCTGCGACCGTTCTATACAACAGGTATTAAGTGTATTACAGACCTTACGATCGAGCGAGTTAAACACCACCTCTCCAAACTGAGTCGCCGACGCTTTACTGGAAGCCACAATCCACGCACCACCGGTACCATGAAGGCTCGTCGAAACACCCGCCCGCTTAGCAAGACTACCCAGCGTATCAACTGCGTTTCCCGATCCTCTTGCTACGGCAAGCGACAAACGATCGTCACAAAACATCGCCCACCCAGCAGCATGCGACGGGCTTTCAACCAGGGTAGCTGCTCCCACGGGTAGTCCAGCATCCAGCAACGCAGGGTTAAGCGCAAATGACATGATTGCTTTTGCCGTCGCAAGTGCGTCGCTCCCAATGCGAAAAACGACTGTATTCCCACCCCGCAGAACGCCACAAGCATCCGCCAGCACATTCGGTCGTCCCTCAAAGACAAAGGCCACCACTCCGAGCGCAGCGCCCACTAACTCCACCCGAAAACCATCGTGCTGAACCGTTTCAAGAATTTGTCCACGTCGCGAAGACGCATCCACCCAACCACGGAGGCCCTCGATCATGCCTTGTCGCAGCTTTTCTGTAGCCTCCAAACGAGTCGTTGACCGACCTCGATGTTTCGCAGCCTCCACATCTTTGTCATTGATATCCTTGATCAAGTGCCAAACAGCATCATTTTCAAGATTCATGGCAAAGGCTTCAAAAAACTGAGCAATCTGCTCGTCTGAAACAGCCCCCATACTCTGAAACGCATCAAGGGCCTTAGTCACCGCTTCGTACGCGATTGCCTGCTCCCTAACCGGTATATGCAAAAGCTCGCCGGTTTTAGGCGCTACTGCCAATGAATCTCCAG
>CALGUT010000111.1 GCA_937920335.1 uncultured Opitutales bacterium | reverse complement strand
GCCATCCGCCCCCCCACTCCCCGGCTTTTATCCAGGACTCGAACTGAAAATCCACAATCCAACAGATCACGCGCCGCTGTAAGTCCCGTAATACCGGCACCGACAATAGCCACATCACACATTTGATCCCTATTTTCCATAGCTGAACCACTTTCGCCTGCTTTATATCTGAGTCAACAGCTGACTGAACTATTTATTGAATCACTTTAATACTTTCAATAGCTATTCATAATATGTAACTAAACCCCAACGTGAATATTCTGACTGCCACACTCAGATATTCTGGGTTGCTCATAGAGCTAGCCAAATCATGCTATAACTGATCACAACTGGCAGTATTGAAAGAATCTAGACTCAACGTTTTTATAACTGGCTGCAGTACCGGAATCGGCAGGAGCCTATTGAACGAGTTCTGCGGGAAGGAATTTCGGGTATTTGCATCGGTCAGACAGTCAAAGTTCGAGGACTTCAAAGCATCTCTGACAGGCCGTCTGTGCGAGGTAATTCCCTATGCCTTGGACGTGACCGACCTCGATAATGGCACAGAGGTCATCAATGACATCCACACAATCTACGGACCCATCGATATTCTCATAAATAATGCCGGAATATCCTACCGAACGGTCATTGAGGAAATGTGCGATAGGGATGAAGCCCTCCAAATGGCTACGAACTATTTCGGTCCCATGCACCTTATCCGCTTAGTACTGCCGGTAATGAGGAAACGAAGAAAGGGCAGGATCATCAACATCTCTTCTGTCGGCGGTATGATGGCAATGCCAACCATGGCGGCCTATTCAGCTTCCAAGTTCGCTTTAGAGGGAGCATCAGAAGCTCTGTGGTACGAGGTTCGCCCATTCGGCATACACGTATCTCTTGTTCGTCCGGGATTCGTAAACTCCAACGCATTCCGCAAAGTCAAGTATAGCAGAGGGACCGATCCGGAAGATAATAAGGGCGCCTACGCCAATCACTACCGACACATGTCGACCTTCATTGAAAAAATCACGACCCGAACTCCCTGCACGCCCGAAAGCGCCGCCCGAACCATCTATAAAGTAAGTCAGATGAAACATCCACCGTTGCGTATAGCCGGAACACCCGACGCCAGCTTTTTTTCTTACTTACGACGTATACTACCCAGACGGTTTTACCACTGGCTGCTTTATCGTTCACTTCCCGGAATCAAAACATGGGGAAAGGCACCCGATCATGAGTAAAGACGTTTGCGATCTACTTTTCAGACTCCTCTTCAGTTTCATTTTCCTGGCATTGGGCGCTGAACACATCCTAAGCGACGGCCTGATTCAGAAGTTGATGCCAGCTTGGATACCTGCTCCAGGGGCGGTTTCAATCCTCGTAGGCATCATCTTGATGATTGGTGGCATCTGTATCGTGCTCGGTTGGCGGCTTCGCTTCGCAGCCGTCTTACTCGGCACCTTCGTGATCATCGTGACACTCACGGTTCACCTACCAGCAGTCGTCATGGACCCCCACTTTGTGAACGAATCCAACAAGTGGATGTGGGACATACTGCAACGAAGCAATCTCGCAAAGAATCTATGTCTGCTAGGTGTCTGTATTCTACTCTGGCATCACAAACCAGGTCGCTGGAGCCTAGATCACAGACTAAGAGGAAGTGATTAAGGCCGCTCTCAAAGCGTTAAAAACCTATCTTAGTACTCAATCCCAAGGCCTCACCGAAGTGATCGATCGTCTTTTGCAATCCTTCACGCAGGGGGACTTGGGGCTCCCAATCATCCAAATACTTTTTCGCCAAGGTAATATCCGGTTGCCGCTGCTTAGGATCGTCCGAGGGCAATTCACGGTAAACTATTTTGGAAGAGGTACCTGTCAGTTCGATAATGTTCTGCGCCAGTTCGAGCATCGTGAATTCACCAGGATTCCCGATGTTAATTGGTCCAGTGGTATCATCTTGATTCATTAGACGCACAAACCCTTCGATCAAATCACTGACGTAACAAAATGAGCGCGTCTGATTACCGTCTCCGTAAATCGTGATATCTTCACCTTTAAGCGCCTGAACTATAAAATTGGAAACCACCCGCCCGTCATCCGGATGCATGCGTGGACCATAGGTGTTGAAAATTCGCACGATGCGTATATCGACTC
>CALGUT010000110.1 GCA_937920335.1 uncultured Opitutales bacterium | reverse complement strand
GTGCGTCGGTCATTCAGCGATAAGCAGTTTAAGCGGCTCCGTAATGACGGCCTCCTAAATCGTCAGGTTACTGTCACATGAAAAATGAGCTGTTGGAGAATCCCTTTTTTGGTCTGCTCCGCTCCTTGATCATTCTCAGTGGAGCCTAAACCCATGAATTACGACCACTGCAACAAACCCGAATCACACCATGAGTTTTCAATTACCTAAACCACCGCTCGGCTGGAACAGTTTTGATAGTTTCGGAGGCTACTTTCACGAAGAGGCAGCGTTCGCTCAATTAGAAGCATTTGCCGAGAAACTCGCTCCTCATGGCTACGAGTATTTCGTCGTCGATATCGGCTGGTATGGAGAATACGAACTGGTTCCAGGCACAAAGCTTCCATCACCCAACAACTATAAACACGCCGGCGATATTCACCTTGATGCATGGGCAAGACCACTTCCGTCAAAGTGCTATTTTCCGAACGGTTTCAAGGCGTTGGCAGATCGAACGCATGAGTTGGGACTGAAGTTTGGAATCCACATGATGCGCGGCATTTCACGGAAGGCAGTTGAACTGAACCTCCCGATCAAAGGATCTACAGCAACTGCAGCCAATATTGCTGATACTGACTCCACCTGTATCTGGTGCCACTACAACTACGGGGTCGATATGTCGAAAAACGGTGCTCAAGCCTACTACGATTCACTCGTTGAATTATTCGCTTCCTGGGAGGTCGATTTCATCAAGGCAGACGACATTACTTCTTTCCCCGCCGAAGTGGATGCCTACGCCGAAGCAATCGAGAAAAGCGAACGCCCCATCGTTCTGAGTTTATCACACGGAGGTGAAGCAAACGACTCATTCATTCCCTCCTACCACCGATCGGATATGGTCCGTATTACCAAAGATATTTGGGATGACGTTGAATCCATCGATCGATCCTTCAACGCGTGGGCCTACTGGAGAGAACACACTGAAACCGGCTTCTGGCCAGACCTGGATATGATTCCTTTTGGAGATTTACAGACGATGAGCCCCGAACCATCGGCTGAAGACTTGGATGCAGGTACCAATCCGGCCCTCTGCGGCAAAGGCTGGGCACGGTCTTGCCAACTCAATCTGATCGAAAAACAAACCTTTATAACCCAACGAGCCCTCTCGGCCTCTCCCCTGTTTCCGGGAGGTGACAACGTAACACTCCCCCAAGAAGACATCGACTTGCTCACCCATCCGAAAATGCTGGAGTGCAACCAAAACGGAACAAGCGCCCACATCATCTATATGGTAGGCGATGCCCAGGTCTGGCGAGCAGAGCACCGCACAGAAATTGGCAAAGGTTGGCTCGGAGTGTTTAACCGGGATCCTTCTCAAACCCCCGAACGAATCACACTCACTCCAGATGGTCTTAAAATGAACCCGGATACCCAACTTCATGATATATGGAACGATTCGAACCTCGGAACCTTAGCCGAGCAGCGAAAACTTGTAATTCCTCCAAACGGTGTGTTCTTTATTGAGTATAGTAACGGGGCTCTCTAAACCACACCTCCTTCTTCGCCTTTCTATGAGTAAACAACCGAACGTCATTGTCTTTTTCACTGACCAACAACGCTGGGACACCACCGGAGCCCACGGAAACCCCCTCAATATAACCCCAAACTTCGACCGTATGGCGAACACGGGTACGCATATTGATGCCAGCATCACCTGCCAACCCGTTTGCGGACCTGCCAGGTCTTGTTTACAAACGGGCATGTATGCGACCCAAACCGGTTGCTGGCGTAACGGTATCCCCCTAAACCCAGAACTCACTACTTTGGCAGAGTATTATAAAGATGCCGGCTATACGACTGGCTACATCGGAAAATGGCATCTTGGTTCCACCCATGGCGCCGTACCGAAAAGCGAACGAGGGGGCTACGAGTACTGGCTGGGAGCCAATCTGTTGGAATTCGTGTCCGACGCCTACGATTGTGTGCTCTTCGACGAAAACGACGAAGCCGTAAAACTACCTGGTTATCGTTCCGATGCTCAGACCGACGCAGCGATTCGTTACATCGACGCAAACAAAGACGGGGACAAACCGTTCTTCCTATTTATTTCTTACCTCGAACCCCATCACCAAAACCACGTGGATGACTATCCACCTCCAGACGGTTATCGCGAAGAGTATACAAGCAAATGGACTCCGCCTGACCTCCAACAACTTGGCGGAAGCTCCGGTCAACACCTCGGTGGATACCTCGGTATGATCAAACGACTGGATGAAGGCCTCGGCCGAATGCAGGATGCTTTGAAAAGTCTCGGTATCGCCGATGACACGATCATGATGTACACCTCCGACCACGGATGCCATTTTAAGACACGCAAT
>CALGUT010000109.1 GCA_937920335.1 uncultured Opitutales bacterium | reverse complement strand
GATCTGCTGCTGAATCCTGTTGGTTCTCAAGGATCTTAGTATTTCCGGGGTTGAAAGATGGCGCTGGGACCTCCTTAGTTTTTTCTCATGAAACGCACGTTAGTATTATTGGCCGTCGGCATGTTGTTGGGGGCTGGGTTCTATCTACGTTTCTACGAACTCGATCAGAAGCCCATGCATACGGATGAGGCAGTCAATGGCGTTATGATTCATCAGATGCTAGCGGGTGAATCGGTGGCATTTGATCCGAGCCACTATCATGGCCCCTTGTTGCGTTACCTCGCTATCCCAGTCGTCAAACTCGCTGATCTGGTAACGGGGTCCGGTTTGACTGAAAAGAGCCTGCGATTGCTGACGGCGTTGGCAGGCGGTGCCATAGTACTCATGTTTCTTGGCTACAAAGGGCTCATCGGTCAAAAAGCGGCTTACATAGCAGCGGGATTTGCTGCCGTTTCGCCACCGCTTATTTACTACAGTCGCTATTTTATCCACGAGTCGATCTTCGTACTGTGTTCCTTGATCTTCCTGAAGCAGCTGTGGCGATTCTGGCTTGAACGAAGTTGGAAGCATGCGATTTGGGCGGGCTTATGGCTCGGTGTACTGCACGCTATTCGTGAAACGGTAGTGCTGGTACTGTTTGCTGCGGCAGTTGGACTCATCGTTTCGATGGGACGGGAATGGCAAAAGCATTTCAAATGGCTCCTATCGAAAGACGGTCTTTCAAAAGTAGGAGTGATTTTATTGTCGGGTGCGTTGGTTTCCATCGTTTTCTACTCCGCATTTTTCACTTACTTTCAAGGTGTTATCGACTCAGTGCTGACCTATTTCATATATGAGAAGGATCTGGCGCATGATAAACCCTGGTATTATTACATAGGGTTGATCGTCGGGGAAAAGTCTCGAGTCGGTTATCTGGGCCAGGTTTGGATTTTAGTCCTGGCACTGGCAGCGTTTTGGCGACTGTTGGTAGATCGTAAGACCGATCCTGAAAGACTGGCCTGTTTCAGGTTTATTGCCGGGTACACAATCGCAACGACGGTCTTGTATTCTGCTATCGCTTACAAGACTCCCTGGTTAATGCTTAATTTTCTTGTCGGCTGGGTGCTTCTCGCTGGCATGGGTTGGTCATTCTTATGGATTCGTTTTTCACAGGTCGCCGTTCGGATTGTTTTAGTGGTGGCTGTGGCATTTTGCTTTGTGAATTCCCTGAGGCAGTCGTCACTGCTTAATTTCCGGTTTTCGGCAGACCCCAGGAATCCATTTGTTTACAGTCACACCTCTCCGGATCTGGTTAAGCTGGTGGATCGTATTGAGTTACTGGCAGGACTCGATAGCGAAGGAAAACGCATGCGTATCGATATTGCCGGTACTGAGTATTGGCCGCTTCCCTGGTATCTTCGGGATTTCGCACGGGTGGGTTACTGGTCCGAATTGCCTGCTGACTCTGATGCGAAGATAAGGCTTTTCAGTTTTGAAGGGGAAGAAACGGTTCCTGAGCTCGATCCAAGCGCTTACACCTCTGAGTTACGGGGGCTTCGGGATGGAGTATTTGTTCTGATCTTTATTGAAAACGAACTTTGGGAGAAACAATTCGAGGATAAGTTATAGATGGCCGAAGATATTCATAAATTTCGTCATGATGCCATGAATACCTGGTTTGAGATGTCCATACGAACGGATAATAAGTCGTTGGCCCGGAATGCTGCAACGGAGGCGTTTCGCGAGATCGATCGATTGGAGAATTTATTGAGTCGCTTTCGAGAGGGGAGCGATGTCGACATTCTTAATAAAAAGGCCAGTCGCGAACCCGTAAGAGTCACTGAAGAGTGCTGGAAGTGTATTCTCCAAGCGATGGATCTGGAGATCCTGACAGACGGGGTATTCAGTATCGCGTTTGAAGCGTTTATGTTGGCGGATAACGTGGAGAATAAGCCCGTGATTGGTGCGTGGCTCGAGATGGATCCCACGAACGCGACGGTATTTTTCAAATACCCGGATCTCCGTATTGATTTGGGGGGTATAGGTAAAGGATACGCCTTGGATCTGGTAGCCCAATTGATGGAAGATTGGGATGTGACCGACTTCCTGCTCCATTCGGGCACCAGTAGTGTAATCGCTCGTGGGAACCAGGAGGGTAGTGACGGTTGGATCGTTTCGGTCGGTGCGGATATTAGTGGCCAAGATTTGACGCTTCGAAATGAATCGCTCAGCGCTTCAAGTCTCGCCGTTCAGAGTGCACACATACTGAATCTAAAATCTCAAGCGGTTCTCGAGACGGATCGTCGTACCTGGGCATGGGCGCCTTCGGGTGCGATTTCGGATGCGCTTTCCACCACCTTCATGTTGGTGGATTCGACGCGGATTGAAGATCTTTGCTCGAGGCACGAAGGGCTGGGTGCTCTGGTTGTAGATCCAGAGATTAAGACTCCGTTAGTATACGGCGTCGCAAAAGATCGATTGACGGATACTAACTCTGGCTGAGTCGTTTAATCTTATCTGCGGCGAACCACTCGTGAGCTTCATGGAGTATGTCAGGAATCTTTTCCGC
>CALGUT010000108.1 GCA_937920335.1 uncultured Opitutales bacterium | reverse complement strand
AGCACAGAATCGAGTATCGATTTTTTGAGCACAGAACGTTTCTCCGCCGCCTGTTTTCCACCCTCAGAGTCTTCCTCAAATAATTTCTTAAACAACTCTCTAGGACCAGTGATGGGAGGAACGCGCACACCGGAGCGGGTCCAGGACATCTGGCAGCCATTGTGCAGCCCACTGCTAGAGCCGACATTCAGAGTTGGGTAACGGGTAGTCGACCCCAACGCCTCAGCCGCCCGTTGATCGAGACTGATATTACCATCCGGCATGTTCTTGGCATCGACCTTCAACACACCTGACAAAAACGAATGCACCCCAAAGTGACCACCTGTTAAGCCATGATCCAGGTTGGAAAAGATGCTAAACGACTTCCGTAAATCATCCAACGGTTTCAGTAACTCAGGAGCGACGTAACTTGACCCCGTTTCCTTCGGGAAAAAAGATGGCTGATACATTCCGAACGAATTGCCAACCACGACCATGCGGCGTGGGCCATTCCGCACAGACGCCGCAGCGAATGCAGGGAACATACTCTCGAGCGCAGGAAGAGCCAGGCATACCCCTGCGCCTCTCAAAAACGAACGACGGGAGACATGTTTGGAGAAACTGAAATGAACGGGCTTCATAGGGGATCAACTAATAGTACGAATGGGGATACACTGACACTCAAGCGAAAGACGCTAAGCTAAACAGGTCACTCGGACAGATTCAAGCCTTTGCGGGAGGCAAATAGACAACTATTTGAGCTTCTTTTGTATCCCATTTTGCCATAGATCTTATTCCTTCAGATTAATAAAAAACACGAGGCATGAGTCACTACCCCACATCGACGTTACTTGTAATGACTATCATGATAGTCAGTGCCACGCTTTCTCGTGCCAGTAACCGTGAGGAATCTCAAGCCGAGGTATTAAACAGTCATATCCCATCTGAAACGGCGCCAAACGTGACCCTATCTAAGAAAGAAAAGAATCTCGTTCTGGTAGAAGTTTTCGAGCAATCCGGTGAACCAGGTGTTTGGCCCGACGAACTGGGAAAAGCTGACCAACGATTCACTATACCGCAGTTTTCGCTCTTCGGACTTCCACAGAAGTATGGCACACTGGGAGAACGCCTGTCTTACAAAGGCCCGTTTGTGCTTCGACTATCCAGCTGGGTGAGACTCCCCACCGACACCCAAAAACTACTAATCAGAACCGGCAGCCCGTCGCGGGTTTGGCTGGACAATCATCTCATAGGGGAAATCGAAGGCGTTAAAATGAGTTCAGACGCTCATGGACACATGCGACCTATTGCAACCCTCGAACTTCCCTATCCGAAACCACGCCTTGGAACAGAGGACACAGTGATCGAAGCACGTAGTTCAGGACAGAATCAGCTTTTAATCATTGAAAGCGTCATAGGAAACAAGCGGGGATCCACCCCTGTCTATGAACAGCTCATTTGCATCCAAGGATCTAAAACTTCCGAGTGGTCAGTTCTTGGCCCTAAACCCGATGGCTGCATGGCATTTACAATGGAAGCGCTGGCGCAATCGAGGGAGACCCAAAAACAGGAATTTAACACCCAAGAAACGCAGGCTCGCCGGAAGGCTCTTACAAACGTCCACCGGTATTGGAATCAACGGCATAAAGCCGCTCGTAAAACCATTCAGGCTCTCGAACCGATCAACAGCCGCTATGACGACCTCGAACTTTCGACGCCCACAGTCATCGACCAACTGTTAACCGCAAAGATCACCTCTCACAATTCGAAGACAAACGACGTTCCCCAGGATGCTCTCTTCCATGAAGGCGTCTGGCCGATTCTGCAGGATAATTGCATCCGTTGCCACGGAACCAAAGCCAAGGGAGGACTCAAACTCGACAGCCTTAGTGCAGCACTTGCCGGAGGAAAGTCTGACTACGCAACCATCGTTCCAGGTGATCCGGAAAAAAGTGAGCTAATTTTTCGGGTTTCCGCAGACGACGAAGAAGACCGTATGCCGCCCAAGGGCGATGGACTTTCACAATCTGAAGTGGATATCCTGAGTCAATGGATCCAGGATGGAGCCCATTGGACATCTTCAGTGGGCACCATAAAGACGCCCACATCACTCGATGAATTCGCGTTTTTGCGTCGCATTTATCTGGATACCGTTGGCGTTCCACCCACCGTTCAGGAAATTAACACCTACACCAAGGATCGTCGAAAGGACAAAAAGAGTCGTTTGATTGATCGTCTGCTCGACGATCCGAGACACGCCGACCACTGGGTCCCCTATTGGCAGGATGTTCTGGCAGAAAATCCCAGCCTGATGAAACCGACGTTGAATCACTCGGGCCCCTTTCGCTACTGGATCCACGATTCCCTCCTCGACAATAAGCCCTTTGATCAATTCGTCACCGAGCTAGTCACCTTTCAGGGAGACATCCAAGCGGGCGGAGCTGGAGGATTCAAGCTGGCCACTGAAAACGATTCTCCCATGGCGGCCAAAGCACATATCATCGGTACCGCTTTTCTGGGTACTGAAATGAAATGCGCGCGCTGCCATGACTCTCCCTACCATTCAACCACTCAGGAAGATCTCTTTTCCCTCGCAGCGATGCTGGAAGACATGCCGCTCAAGATTCCCGCTAGCTCGGCCGTTCCTGCCACCTTTTTCAAGAAACTGGATGGAAGAAAATCGCTTATCACGGCCAGTCTCGATCCCGGGACAACGATCAGTCCGCGCTGGCCATTCGAAGAACTCATCGACGGTCCACCGCCAGCTGAAGGTGACTTTAACTATTCTGCGATGGAACTTGGCTGGCAGCTCACCCGCCCTGAAAACACCCGCTTCTCTCAGGTTATCGTCAACCGCATTTGGAAACGCTATTTTGGACAGGGGTTTGTGGAACCTGCACACGATTGGGAAGGTAATGAGCCGAGCCATCCTGAACTTCTCGAATACCTGGCACGTGACTTTGTCGCGAACGGCTACGACCTTCGACGACTCTCCCGCTTAATTCTCAATAGCGAAGCCTATGCCAGATCGCCCCTTTTCGAAAGAGCCCATTCGCCAGACGACCGCTTTTTTGAAGCACCGCTTCGCCGTCGTATGAGCGCCGAGCAGCTCGTCGATTCTCTCTTTCATAGCGCGGGTGTCCCTCTCTTCACCGAAGAACTGACGCTCGATCTCGAAGGTCATTGGAACGAGGCAACCTTTGAAAACTACGGGTTCCCCAAGCGGGCCTGGGAGTTCGTTTCTACATCAACAGAACGGGAGCGCGCGAGTCTTATCCTACCCCTGGTCAATGAGATTGTATCCCTCATGCGCGCATTTGGATGGCGGCCCAACCGCGCTGAGCCAATTACCGAAAGAGATACTGATCCCAGCGTCCTCCAGTCAGGCGTTTTAGCGAACAGCAGCCTCGGGCTGTGGCTGACCAATCTGAGCGACTATAGCGAAATCACTGCCATGGCTCACGAAGCTGCCGGCGTGGAGGAACTCGTTAACAACTTATATTTAAGACTCCTAACCCGCCTTCCAACCGCTACCGAAAGAGCTGAATTTGTAGCGTTTTTATCACCTGGATTTGAAA
>CALGUT010000107.1 GCA_937920335.1 uncultured Opitutales bacterium | reverse complement strand
ACCGACGCGTCATCGTCAGCGGATTATCGGATAATTGCGCGTAGTTGTGACATTCCCCATCGCCGGGGTTCATAGAGTTGTGAGATTCAGTCTTCATCACTTATTCCTTGGTTACGACTTCATCGAGATTCAAAAGCATATTGGCAAACGTGGTTGCCGCCGCGAGTTCAGTCGGACTTATCGACCCAGAAGGCTTGGATTCCCCGACACCTATCAGTTTCATAGCCGAATCTTCATCTCCCGCGTAAGAGTCCTGATAATCCAGATAGGCTGATTCCAGCAAAGACTGCTCAGCCTCTTTAGGATAGCGCCCAGCTACGCTACGAAAAGCGAACTCAACCCGATCACTTACCGAGGTTCCTCCTTCCAACAAAATACGTTGTCCAAAATTTCGTGCAGACTCCACAAACGCAGTCTCATTTAACATCGCCAACGCTTGCAGCGGAGTATTTGTCCGCTTGGGCGATACCATGCACGACTCTCGATCAGCTGCATCCAGAACCGCCATTGATGGAGGTGGAAGCGTTCGTTTCCAAATCGTGTATAAGCTTCGCCGATACAGGTTTTCGCCCGATGACTGCTCGTATTTCATATTACTCAAATCCGCCCAAAAGTTTTTTGGCTGATACGGACTTACTGAAGGTCCGCCTAGTCGCTCTACCAATAACCCACTAACGGCCAGCGCCTGATCACGGGTTGCATGCGCTGATAGCCTCTGCCTGGGCCCACGAGTAAAGATCACATTCTCAGGATCTCGCTCGAGCATATCAGGAGTGACACGAGAGGATTGACGATAAGTCGCACTGGTAACGATTAGTTTCTGCATCGCCTTCACATCCCAATCCAAACGAACAAATTCATCGGCCAACCAGTCCAGTAAGCCTGGATGACTCGGCCAGTCAGCCTGCACCCCAAAGTCCTCTGCAGTCTTCACCAATCCCCGTCCGAAGTACTTCAACCAGTAACGGTTCACCGCGACCCGCCCGGTAAGCGGATGCTCCCCACTCACCAACCATTTGGCAAATCCTAGCCGATTGGCAGGCAATTCTTCATTCGCAGCCGGTAGTATTTCAGGGAGTTTTCGCTCAACCTTTTCTCCATAACTATCGTAGATGCCACGTGTTCTAACAAACGTTGGCTTCGGGGTTTCCAGCTCATGCATAACCATAGTCGTGGGAACCGAATCAACAAAAGCGAGCCTATCCATACGGGCGACGTGGATATCTGCCGCAAGTTTCCCAGACGCATCAGAGGCTCCGTTCTCGAGATAATAGGCGCGCAACTTATTCTTTTCGGAATCTCTAAGCGATTCTGTGCGTTTCGAAATGATTTCCCGAATTGGAGTCGATTCTGCCAATAACGCGACTTCATCCGCCCACAGTGTCCGATCGTAAATACGAAGTTCATCCAACTGCCCCTTAAACCGGTTACCTACTACGCCTCCTCCAAGCCTAAGCTTCGCGGACTTGGCAGTCACACCCTTGTTACTATTCGAATTATAAAGCTCCCGTGTTTCTGCAAGTTTGCCATCAATAAAGATCTGCATCCCCTTCGCACTCATACTGGAATCGTTCGTCAGTGTCACATGACGCCACTCACCCGGCGCAAGGATCTCTGCAGTCTCTATCGCTCCCACACCCGCGACCCAACGCGTAAGTATGAAAAACCGAAGCCGTCCGTCCTTGAATTCAACGCTCATCCCCGGACGTGTCGTCCCACCTTCCTGGCGCGATAATACAACCGAGTCTGCTACCTCATCTGATTTCACCCAAAACGACATACTAAAGCGATAATCGCTGGCCAATATGGGAGCACTCTCAACCACAAACTCACTGTGACCATCAAAGGTTGCCGCAGTACCCGAAACGCCACTACTTAGCCATGGCTGACCAATCTCAACCGATACGCCCTTATCATTCCCATCAAAGCCGTAAGCAAATCGAAGCCCCTGTTTCAAAAATTTTCTTTCACTTAGGTCTCCAGCAGTCAACTGCCACTCCGCTTGTGCTTTAGCAATGGATGGCTCCTGACTCGAAAGAACGTTCACCAGCTTTTCAATTTCGGCATCCATGTCCGAGAGCTCTGCAGACTGATCCTTTGTGGGTGAAAAAATCCAAGGCTCAGAGTTACCAAACTTTCTCGCCCTACCCGATTCAGGTATATTGTTAAAATATGATATCAGTTGGTAATATTCCTTGGTGGAGAACGGATCATATTTATGGTCGTGGCACCGCGCACATCCCATGGTCACTCCCATCCATACCGTTGAAGTTGTGTCTACACGGTCCACTGCATTCTCCAATAGAAATTCTTCGAACACGAGTCCCGACTCAGAATTGTAGCGGTGATTGCGGTTGAAGCCCGTCGCTATGATTTGATCGAGCGTCGCATTTGGCAAAAGGTCCCCAGCCAGTTGCTCGATCGTGAATTCATCAAATGGCTTATTCTCATTGTAGGCATGAATAACCCAATCCCGCCAACGCCACATATCACGTGGGCCATCATTTTGATAACCATCGGTATCAGCATAGCGCGCGGCATCCAACCAGGGAAGCGCCATGGCCTCTCCGTATCTAGGTGACAAGAGCAGTCTGTCGACTACCCGTTCATAGGCACCGGGCTTTGTGTCAGTTAGAAACGCATCGACTTCAGCCGTCGTGGGTGGCAAGCCGGTCAGGTCTAATGTGACTCTGCGAATCAACGTAGCCCGATCCGCTTCTACGGACGGTTCGAAACTGTCTTCTTCCAATCGAGCCAGCACAAAGCGATCAATCTCATTCTTAGGCCAATCCGAATGGGTGACAACTGGCAGCTCGGGCCGAACGACCGGTTCATACGCCCAGTGCTTGGACCAGATCGCCCCTTCTTCAACCCATTGCCGAATCAGATCTCTCTCCCTCGCACTCAGTGATAGCTGAGAATCAGGAGGAGGCATAAGGTCATCATCATCTTCAGCGTTGATGTGATAGATGAGTTCACTGCTTGCAGGATCTCCTGGAACGATCGGGAAATAGCCACCTCCCAGATCTCCGAAAGCGCCCGCTTCCGTATCCAATCGCAGTTCCGCTTCACGGGTTGCCTCGTCTGGCCCATGACATTTGAAGCAATTGTCTGAGAGTATGGGCAAGATCTCTCGATTAAAATCGACCTCCGCAGACGAAATATGCGGCAAGAGGCCTGACATAAGCGCCAGAAACAAGATTGTTGGGTATTTCTTCAAAGGGTATTGGCTGATGACTAACAATGCGCGGGCAAACACATTACTCCAAACCTTTTAACTCGATGCCGACCTCTAATTCAACCCTAATCGGGTGTTTCTAGCTTAAATACCAATCGCAATTACCAACCTTGCAAGTCCTTACTTCTTCGGGTAATTCGTATTCATGAAAGCTTCAATACCCTTGATTCTTAGCTGCCTTATAATCATCCAAACCTACGCTTACTCCCTGTCCGATACTCAACTGGACCGCTACCTGAAACGTTACCCCAAAGCAGATACGAATCAGGATGGAAGGTTGTCTCAACAAGAAGCCCGAGCTCACCGGAATCAAAACGAGCGTCCTCAGCGGAATAACGATCCGAGCACTGGCGACAATCTGGCCTCCGTTTCTGAGATACTTGGCATCGATATTCCTGAATCCACCTCCCCCATTCTCGAAGTACCCCTAAAATCCTCCGACGGTGTCGATCTCAGTTTCGTCTATCGCAAACCCGAGGGAAACGGTCCTTTTAAAACCATCCTCTTCTTTCATGGCGGTGGCGGACAGTCAAACCGACAAGCTCTCAAAAAGAACCTACTCAACGGAGCTATTCAGACCCGCTTTCTTGACGAGGGCTATCTAACCATAGCGGCCACTCGCAGACCGTACTGGAAAACCAAAGACAATTCTCCCAGCGGATTTTATGACGCCGCGGACGACGCTGCGCTCATCGTCGAAACAGCGAAGGCACTGTCCCACGTCGATCCATCGAAGGTCGTTTTATATGGAGGCAGCGGCGGAGGAATCCTCGCCATCGTTACCGCATCGAAGACTGAGCTTGCGTGCGTCATTGCCGGAGAACCAGCTACGGTCATCCCACTTGAACTCATGACTGGGCTCGAAGCGAGTCCAGCCGACTACCGTCCGATCATGGAAGCTCCCCATGAGAAGTTCACAGGCCTGCGAAAGGCTGAGATCCACGGCTGGATGAAAACCATTCAATGTCCAATACTCGTGTTACAAGGAGAACCAGTTGGACTTTACAAAACCAATTTCGAAATTCTGATCCCCGAAATGCAAAGCCTCGGAAAAGACATCACTAGCATCTCCTACCCCGGAGTCACACATGGATTCTATTGGGGCACCGTTAAAACAGGAGCGACATTGAAAACCGTTGAACAGATCATGAAGGACGTAACGTCCTTTATCGACACACACTAGTGCCCATTCCAAAGTCACCCTGAGCGGAGCTTGAAATCAGACACCAGCGGGACAAAGGCCCGGACTAGGGAATCAGGATAGAATCGATTTCAACCATAGCACCGGGCGCTCCCTTAAATCCGATGCGGATCGTGTCAATGGTACCACTCCACCCCTTATCATAAGAAAGAGCGAATGCATAGGAATCCGGCTTATCGGTCTCTTCGATCGTAACGGGTCCAGCAACTCGTTCCACACCACCGGAGCCATTAGAAGCATACAGCCAGGCCAAAACAGGTGACGATGCACGGGCAGTGACTATGAGTTCTCCCTTGTTCTTATCGGCCCGGGCGTGCAGTCCATTTCGGACAATAGCACCCACACCCGTCGGTAAGTCAAAATCGAGATAACCCAGATAACCAGCAATGTTCCCGAGGTTTCCTTCGGCCTCCCAGCCTTCCGTTTGCCAACCACCGTTATCGAATTTAAACACCAGCTTTCCGTCATCCGGATCTCGCCCGTTCAAAGTTTCCCACTCTCCGGAAAGTCCGTCGCCATCTCCATCCGTACGAACCGATTCATATTCAGGATTTACAGAACCCCAGCGATTAATCGTCTGGAATGCCAATTCTTCGTACGACTCTTCACCCTCGCCACAATCACCTTTCGCAATCCACGAATCGAGCAATTGACGGTGCCGCTGAACCTCGGAGGACAAGTTCGGATCGTTTACCAAATTTACCATCTGGGCCGGATCGTTTTCCACATCGTAAAACTCTTCGGCCGGCCTTTCTCCAAAATATATATCCTTATGCTGGTCCGACAATTTTCCCGCGTGATAAAGCTCGTGCAATTTTTTTGTGTAGGGCGTCGGATCACGGTATTGAGGCTGAAGAAATATTCGGTCTGTTTTGTAATTGCGCGTGTAGCGATACCGCTCGGTACGAATAGTACGCACACGGTCTATCGTATGATCGAGGCGGTCTTTGGCGGCGGCCACCCAAACACGGGGCTCAAAGTCCTTCGCAAAAAGATCCTGCCCTTCCCAATCGGCAGGGATCGGAATACCCGCCCAGGCTAACGTCGTCGCTGAGAGATCCAGCAGATCCACCAAGTCCTCGCGTACCTGCTTAGCGGGTACCCATTTCCGGGGGCCGGCCAATACAAACGGCACGTGCAGCCCTCCCTCAGTGGGCATTTGTTTATGTCTCAGCAATTGATTTGCGCCATGGTCACCGAAGTAAATTACGATCGTATTCTCCGAAAGTCCGTTCGTCTTCAGCCCCTCCAATATCTTTCCGATAAAATCATCGTCTTTGCGGATCGAATCATAGTGCTCCGCGACGACTTCTCGTTGGATCGCATTATCTGGATAATCGGCCGGCACCGTCACAGCATTGCGATCAGTTTTCCGGTCTTCAGGCCAGTTCTTGGTATTCTGCTTACCGCCAGCGGTTTGAATCTGTCCGTAGAACGGTTGGCTATTCTTGATCGTATCCCAGGGAATCGGCGTCCGCTGTTTTTGGTCGAAGGTGAAAATCTCTTTACTATCCAGGATGAAATTGTAGTCCGTTTTCCCCAGATTGAAGGTCGAGTAACCATTCTCGTTCATGATTTGTGGTAATAGTTTCATTCCCTCCGGCAGAAAGAGCTGAGCCGTTCCACGAGAGCTCCGATGCTCATGGGCATTGAAACGAATCTGGTTCTTCCCACCCATCAAAGCAGAGCGGCAAGCCGAGCAAACCGGAGCTGGCACGTAGGCCCGCTTAAACAAGACGCCCTGATCCGCCAAAGAATCAATATGGGGCGTGTGACCTTCATTCACCTCATGACCATAGCACCCCATCCAAGGCGACGTGTCTTCAGCAAAAATCCATAGGATGTTCGGTTTTTCTTCGGCAGCAGCCAACCCGGTAATTGTAAAAATCCAGATTATAGGGTAGATCAAGAATCTCATAGCAGGAGATTCAATTTGTA